>JAQBWE010000015.1 GCA_027625315.1 Planctomycetota bacterium | reverse complement strand
CCGCGGCGCGCATCGCGCAGCTCGCGCGCGTCCGAGCCAGGCCACGGCGAGCGCCGCGACAAGGCCGACCACGCCCCACAGCGCGCCCGTGGGCAAGGCATGGGGTGCGCGCACGGCGCCCGACGCCAGCGGAATCCGGGCATAGATCGCAGGGTCATGCAGTCGATCGAACTGCGCGACGTCATACGCACAAGCCGTCGCCGCATCGACGTGCAGCACGGCCTGCTTGAAGCGAAACCGCTGCTCGACGGGCAGCCGGTCACCCAGCTCGTCGGCCCACAGTAGGCCCAGCATCGCGACGACGAGCACGGCGGTCGCAACCACACCGGCGGTGGCAAGCGGCGCTCCGACGGCGCGCCCGAGCGCCGCCAGTCCGGCGGCCGCACACACCACACCCGCCGCCAGCGCAGCCAGCGGACCCACGCCGACCAGCGCGCCGCCAGCGAGCAGATGCGCCGGCGCGAGCAGCGCCACTGCCGCCGTCAAGCGCAGCACCGCGGTGCGATCGAGGGGTGCGGTGAAGCCGCCGAGCACGGCCAAGAGGGCGAGGCCGGCCAAATCGGCTTGGAACACGCCGGACGGGCCGCCCACCCCCACGAACGTCGTGGCCACGGCGAACAGCGCGGGCACGACGGTCAGCAACCAAGCGCGCCGACCCACGGAGGGTTGCGCGTCAGTCAAGCCGACCGATCAAGACGCCGAAGGTCTGCATCGCGAAACAGGTGGCGAGCGTCTGCATGCCCTCCATCCAGCGATCGACCGGATTGCGCCAGCTCCCGTCGGCCGCCTGGCGGCTGAGCAGTGCACGCGCGATCTCCGCGCGCCAGTCGTGCTTGCGGCCGTCGGCATCCCGGACGACGAGGGGCTCACCGCTGGCCCGCTCGTAGGCGTCCAGCGCCCGCGCCACGGTGTAGAGGTAGTAGAAGTAGCCCTGCTGACCGGCCGACTCCGGATCCTCGGCCTGCTCGAAGCCAGGGTTGCGCTCTACGGTCCAGTGATTGGCGATCCAGCCGACGAGCGCCTTCACCCGGGCATCTTCGGGGCCAACACCAGCGAACAGCATCAGCTTGAGCACTGCGTAGGTCATCGAGCCGTAGCTCTTCAGCTCCCACGTGCCGTCGGAGCGCTTGATCATCCCCGCCTTGCTCTCGCCGCGACGATAGAACGCGCCGCCGTCGTTGGCGGGCACCACCGTGCGCTCGTCCCCCTCGCCGGACGTCACGACCACCTCGAACACGTTGCTCTCCGAGCGGTTCTGGAGGCCCGCGGCGAACTTGGCCATGCGCTTGCGCACGGGCGAGTCGGCCTCGAGGCCGGCGCTCTCAAGTGCCGACGCCGCGATGAACGCGTTCGAGCCGTCCGCGGTCTGGTCGTCCTTGTAGGGGAAGCCGCCAAACGAACCCTCGTTCTTCTCGTCGGTGATCTGACTACCCGTCAGGTAGGCCATCGCCTTGCTCTGAGCCTGGCGGAACTCACCGATGCGTGCGCTGGCCAACGCGGCGACGGCCGCGCTCGTGCAGTAGTTCGTCCACTTCGGATCGTCGACGATCGCGCCATCTTCGCGCTGCATGCCCACAAGGAAGGTGAGCGCCTTGCGAATCGCGGCGTCTTCTGAGACGGCCAGGGCGGGCGTGGCGGCCACGAGGGCCGGGACAGCCATCGCGGTGAAGCTCACATTCGCACGCATGTCCTCCACGGCGCGATCGGTGACGCCACCGTTCTCTTCCTGCTGGGCGAGGAGGAAGGTGCGCGCCTTCGAGAGCGAAGTGGCGAGTTCCGCGCGCAGCGCCTCGTCGAACCCGCTGCCGCCGGGGGCCACGGCCCCGACCGCCGGCCCATTGCCGTTCCCGTTGGCAACCGGCTTGGCGGGCTCGTCGCCGCAGGCGGCCAGGAGCAGGAGGGCGAGCACGGCGAGGGGCAAACACGAGCGCATAGAGGTCTCCACGGGATCGGCAGGGTCAAACGCAGCATACCAACCAGGGTTCGGGTTCCCCCGCCGCGATCGGGGAGTCACTCGCGCCCGATCACCTTGGTCGTGGGGTGAAAGGCCTGCCAAGCAAACCAGTACAGGCGAATGGCGGCGAGCGGCGCGCCGGCCTCGTCCGTGACACGTACCGCGTCGCCGGCCGCGTCGTATGCGATCCGAACGGGGCGCGCGCCCGCCACGACGCTCAGGACACCCTGTGGCGCCTGACGTGCCTGCGCGCGTATCCAGTCCAGCGACCAGCACCAACTGTCGGCACCGAACGTGAGGCCAATGACTTCCGCCTTCACGGGCAGCTCCGCTCGGATCTCCCCTACGGGGAACCACACGGCAGGCGTGTTCGGGTAGTCCGCGTAGGGCGACTGGCGATAGGCCGCGGCGGGCAGCATGCCCGACGCTCCGCGGAGCACGCGTCCGGCCGGACGCTCGCGCCGGAACGCATCCAGACTCGTGACGCGCGTGGGAATGACCTCCAGCGGTGTACCCGTCATAGGGCCCGCCACCGCGCCGCAGTGCAGCTGGCTCCAGAACGACTCCGTCTGCTGGTCGTACATCAGCACGTCCGATCGCAGGAGGTAGCCCGAGACACCAAAAGTGAAAAGCCGCCCGTCGATCTCGCGCGCGTACGCGACCGCGGACCCGCACAGCGGACACCAACTCACGAGGACCGGTCGCCCGCCAACGCGGTCGTTCACGAGTTCGTGCCGATCGAGGATGATCAGTGGGTACGCCCGCGCGTCGCGGTCGATCTCGAGCACCACCACGCGCGTGTCGTCGGGCAGAAAGCGCGCCTCCGCCGCCGGGGCGAACACCGGATCGAACAACGCGGGAATCGCGTCGCGGGGATCTTCCCGCGGCACGCCCTTGCGGAAGTACTCCAGCGGCAGGCTGTGCGTGACGGTCTCGGGCGCACCCTCGAGCCGGAATGCCGAGGGCCCGCCCGGCAGGTCGGCCCGGCCAGACGGGTCCGCGGCGCGGCCGCACGCCAGAGCAAGTAAGGCGAGCCCGAGCAGTGCCCAACAAGCCACGCCCACGCGCGGGGGTCGCGCGAGGTTCGTCGGGCGTGTACGACAGGTGGCAGGAGTGTCGACATTCATGGAGGCAGAGCCCACCGTACCGCAGCCGGCGCCTGGAGCCGCGGAGCGCTTCTCGAACGGTGTCGCGCTGTTCAACGCGCGCGCGTTCTGGGAGGCGCACGAGGCCTGGGAAGACCTCTGGCTCGAAGCCGAGGGGGCGCATCGACTCTGGCTCCAAGGACTGATCCAGTACGCCGCGGCGCTGTTCCACTTCGAGCGTGGATTCTTCGCGAGCGGCTTCCAGCGGCTCATGCAAACCGCCACCGAGAAGACAGCCCACTACGGCGGCGAGACGTACGGCATCAACTGGCCCGGACTGCAGGCTGCGCTCGCGCCGTGGATCGAGTACGGGACACGTGTTGCGGCCGGCGCGACCTTCCCGGTCGCGCCCGCGCCGTGGCCGGTGATCGACCTCAGTCCGCCGGCTTGAAGACTCGGTCGCACTTGGCGGCGAGCACGAAGTCGCTCTCCGTCAGTCCATCCACCTTGTGGGTCCACACCTTGATCTGCACCCAGCCCCAGCCGAATGCCAGGTCAGGGTGGTGTCCCTCCGCCTCCGCGACGGCGGCGACGCGCTGAACGAACGCGAGCGCACTTGCGAAGTCCTTCGTCGCGTAGCGCTTCTGCAGGTGGTGACCACTCTCGCAGGTCCAGCCTTGCAAGCGCTGCAGCCATGTCCCGCTAGTTGCCGCGTCCATGGGCGGAACGCCGCCACGGCAGGGCTCACAGTGGCGCGCGGCGAGATCGTCGCTCATCGCGGCGCTCCGTCCTCGGGCGGCAGCAGGGCGCGCAATGCGCTCAGCGCGCGCTCGTGGGCGTCCAGCGCGGCGACATAGTCCCGCTCGGCCGTCGTAATCGCCACCGCGTCGCCGGACTCGACGGCCATGCGCAGGTGCGGGAGCATCCATGCCGCGTAGCCGGAGTGCGGATCGGGCGCGGCATAGAGACTTCGATACCAAGGGCGGGCTCTCAGACCCGGAGCGTGCAGCCACGCGCGCTCGGCGCCGCGCAGAAGCCCGTTGGCTGCGGCCAGGATCGCCGGATCGACGCCCTCGCCGGCCACAAGGGCCGCCCAGCGCTCCTGGAGCGCTGCCGCCGACTCCGCCATGCGCAGCACGCGGGCCTGCAGCGCAGCGAAGCGAGCCGGCCCGCCGGCATCCACCGGCATGAGGCCCTCGAGGTGGTCGGCCATGTCGGCAAACGGACGCGCCAAGTCGAGCGGCAGCAGCGGGGCATTGGCGAGTCGCGCGACCAGCACGCTGCCCAGGCGCGCCAGCATGAGCGCGGGCTCGTAGTCATCCCCGACGATCTTGCGATACCAGGCGAGCGTCTCGTAGGCCGTGTGATACGAGACGCCGCGACTCCCACCGGCGCCCAAGCTGCAGGAGGGAATCCCCAGGTGGCAGTAGAACCCGACGTGGTCGCTGCCGCCGCCGAGGTTGCCGAAGTGCGCTGCGCGCGTCTTGCTCGCAGTCCAGCGCGTGTGGACGGTGACGTCCGGCTGCCGCGCTTGCGGCACGGCGCGGGCAGCGTCTTCGATGACACGCTTGAGGGCGGGGGCCGCCGAGGAGCCGAAGTTCGGGCCCATCGCCGCCATGTCGAGGTTGATGTAGGCGACGCCGTGCTCGGTCAACTGCGCACGATGCGCTTCGACCCACTCGGTCGAGCCGATGATGCCGTACTCCTCCGCGCCCCAGTTCGCGAACACGACCGTGCGCGCGGGGCGATGCCCGGCGCGCGCTGCCTCTACGAAGCTGCGCGCCATCTCGAACATGACGATCGTGCCCGCCTGGGGGTCGCCCGACCCAAACGTCCACGCATCGAAATGACAGCCAACGATCACGAGTTCGTCGGGGTGGGTTGCGCCGGGGACGACGCCGATGACGTTCGCCGAGGGGGTGATGCGGCACGGCTGCTCGACCTGCAAGTGCACGCGCAGCGTGTCGGGCCCGTCCACGCGGTAGCGAAACGGCAGGCCGCCCTGCCAACCTTCGGGCACCTCCGCGCCCGTCATGCGCGAGAGAATGGCGTGCGCGGCCTGCCAGCCGATCGGCTGCACGGGAATGCGCGGCAGCCCAATCGCGTGAGGGTCCAGGCGCTTGGCGTCCTTCGTCGCGGGCTCGAACGGCGTCAATGGATCGCCGGGATAGGCCAGCGTCAGGATCGAACCCCGCTGGATGCAGTACGGGTCCGCGTAGCCACCCTCCGGGTAGGGCAGCCCCTGTCCCCAGCCACTATCTTGCGGGTCGGTGTAGAGCAGCGCGCCGACCGCCCCGTGAGCCTCAGCGTACTTCGCCTTGAAGCCACGGAAGTTGCGCCCGTAGCGCGCGACCACGACGCGGCCCTTGATCGGAACGCCCAGCTCGACCAAGCGGGCGAAGTCTTCCTTCGTGCCGTAGTTGGCGTACACGGGCGGCGCGACTACATCGCCGGTGGCGCTATAGGCATTGAACGCATGCGGAACCACCGTGGCGATCTGCGGATCCTGAGCAATCGGCCGTTCGACAACCGGCAGGCGCACGACCTGATCCCCATCGATCACGTCTACACGCGCCTGCACGAAGTGTGGCAGCCACGCGAAGAAGTCCTCCCGTCGCGTTTCCAGGCCCAGCGCCTCGAAGGCGGCCACGAGCTTGAGGATCATGCGCTCGTCGGCTGGTGTGCCCGCGGGATGCGACTCGGAACAGAGGTCGTCGTGCAAGGCCCGCAGTCGGTCTGCGTTGGGCACAGCGAGCAACACCTGCTCGTGCGCGCGTTGCTTCGCGGCGGCGAGCGCGGGCCACGCGCCGAGGCCGTCGTCGTCGTCCGCCGCGAGCACCGGACGCCCGGCTGCGAGCAGAACCAAGAGGAGCAGGCCGCCGAACGTGGTGAGGACGCGCATAGCGTGCGAGTCTACGGCGAAGCAGGAAGGGACGGGACGATGCCGCGGAACACCCTCGCACTCGACCAAGGTCGCTGGGCCTGGGTGGCTTGGTCGGCGCCCGTGGCGACGCTCGCCGTCGCGGCGGTGCTCGGCCTGCACGCGGCCGGCTGGAAGGCATACGGCCTCTACGTCTTGGTGCTCTCGCTCGTGGCGTACGGCGTCCACGCGTTGGATCAGCGCCGCGCGGTGCGTGGCGGCCGACGGGTACGCGAGTCGAACTTGCTGGGCTTCTCGCTGGCGGGGGGCGCGCCGGGCGCCTTTCTCGCGATGCGCCGCCTGCGCCACAAGACCCGGACCCTGCGCTTCCGACTGCTGGTGCCGCTCCTAGCCGTAGTCCACCTAGGCCTGCTCGGTTGGCTCGTGGTGCGCGCCCTCGCGCCGGCGTAGCACCCGGGCACGCGTCCGGTACAACGTCGCTCTCGCAACACGGAGACAGACGACATGACCGGGAAGCCGATCGACGTGGCGGTGCTCATGGGCTCGCCGTCCGACTGGGAGACCATGCAGCACACGAGCACGATGCTCGACTCGATGGGCGTCGCGCACGAGTGCCGCGCCATCAGCGCGCACCGTCAGCCCGGTCAACTGCACGCCTTCATCACGGACGCTGAGGCGCGCGGCACGAAGATCTTCATCGGCGCCGCCGGTGGCGCGGCGCACCTGCCGGGTGTGATCGCGAGTTTGACGCAGCGGCCGGTGCTTGGCGTCCCGATGCTCGGCTGGGCCACCGAAGGGCTCGACGCACTGTTGTCGATCGCTCAGATGCCGGCGGGTGTACCGGTCGGCGCGCTGGCGATCGGCAAGGCCGGCGCGAAGAACGCCGCCATCCTGGCGGCACAGATCCTGGCGATCTCGCAGCCGGCCGTCGCCGCCAAGGTGAAGGCCTTCCGCGCGGCCCAGGCTGAGGCCGTGACGCTCCTGCCTTCGAAGTCGTAGCGGACTTCGGCACAGCGCCGCTAGTTCGAAGCGGCTATGCTCCCGTCACGGGAGGTTCGCATGGGCAGGCTGGGACTCTGGCTGATCGTGGTGGGCGGCATCCTCGTGGTGCCGAGCGCCCGGGCTGCACCGCCGGTGCACGTGCTGCCGCAGGGCGCGATCGTCCAGGCCCGCCTCGTGCAGCAGGGCACGTGGCTCGACACGTGGCTCTCCTCGCTCTGGTTGCCGGACGCGGCCCAGCGCAATGACTGGACGATCCCGATTGAGAACACGCTCCCGACGGCCGCGGTGGTCGCAGGCGTCGTGGAGACGATCAAGGACCGCGACGGCGTCGCCCCGCCGCCGGGCACGCTCACGGCCGACCTGATCGCCGGCTCCACGATCGCGCCGGGCTTCGGCACGCTGCCCGTCCGAATCGATCGCCGCTCCGTTGCGCCGCAGCACTACACGGGCATGCTTCTGATCGATCTCGAAGGGCATCCTGAGCACGTCGCGGTGCCCGTCGACATTGCCGTGCGCGCCCCCCCGCTCCTGCCGCTGGTGTTGGTCGTGCTCGGCATCCTGTTCGGCCGCCTCGCCCGCTACATGCGTGACACGGGCGATCCGCTCTTGCAAGCCTTGGCCAAGATCGGACAGTTCGAGCGGACGTTGGAGGCGACCGACGCTGAGGCGTTGGCACGCCGCCTCGCCAACTTGCGGGCCGGGGTCGAGGGCGGCACGGTCGTGGATGCAACGGTAGCGCTGGCCGCGCTGCAGAAGGACGCCGACACGCTGGCGGACTTGCGCACACTCGCGGCCTCCATCGGAGCGGCGCGCCCGGACGCGGCCGAGTTGCGCCGAGCGGTCGAAGCCGCGCGGCAGGATCTCGCCTGGGGCGAGGGCAAGCCCGGCGCCGTGGAGGCGTTGCGCAAGCGCATCGCCGACGACCCGACGAGTGAGCTCGGCGGCGCGGCGCCGGTAGCGCCCAAGGTGCCCGCAGCGCCGGGCGTGCTGCGCCGCATGAGCGGGGGCGTGCTGGCGCTCCTGGGCTACGTCTCGGGCTACGACGTCCGGACGGGCAAGGGCGGCGCGCTGGTGGTGGCGAAGGCGACACTGGCGCTGTTGTTCTTGCTCGCGCTGGTGCACCTGGGCATGCAGAAGCTCTACGTCGAGTCCGGCCAGACGTTCGGCGCCGGCGGCCTCGCGGACCATCTGGGCCTCGTCATGTGGGGTCTCTCCAGCGAGATCGTCAACAAGACGCTGTTCTCGCTCAGGGGCTAGACCCGGACGCGCCCCGCGCGCTGCACAGCAGCGCAAGGGGCCGCGACCGGGGCCCGCACCCGGACCCGGCCCGCGCGCTGCTCCGCAGCGCAGGGGGCCGCGACCGGGGCCCGACCACACAACGCTCGGTTTATGCGGGCTGCGCCAGCTCGCCTCCCATACGCGGCTACGCCGCGCATGGGGCCCGACTACAGAGCGCTCAGTTCATGCGGGCTGCGCCAGCTCGCCCGCGTAGTTCGTGGGCGCAGCAGAGGGCTCCCGAGGCCAGACCGTTACCCGGTTAGAGGTCAGATGCCTGTGCGCGTTGAACGGCACCGCCGCCGGTCGGGCTGTGAGGTTGGTACGGGCGAGAGGACTCGAACCTCTAACCTCCTGATCCGTAGTCAGGTGCTCTATCCATTGAGCTACGCCCGCATCCGTACGTCAGCGGTCGCGAAAGGTAGCCCCCGCCCCCCCGGCCGCCAAGCCCCGACCCGAGCGACCAGCCAATGGTTTTCAATGCACCGCCACGCACATAGCCCTACCATTCGCGGTTCCGCAGCCGTTTCGCCCCCCCCAACCCAGGACCCGCCATGGCCAAGATCGCCCTGGCCTTCTCCGGAGGCCTCGACACGTCCTTCCTCGCCATCTGGCTGCGTGAGCAGACAGGTGACGAGGTCGTCACCGTCACCGTCGACACCGGAGGCTTCACCCCCGCCGAACTCGACGGCATCGCCGCCCGCGCCCGCGAACTCGGCATCACCGACCACCGCGTCGTCGATGGTCGCCACGACGTCTACGACCGATTCGTCAGCTACCTCATCAAGGGCAACTGCCTCCGCGGCGGCACGTACCCCGTCTCCGTCGGCGCCGAACGCACCGCCCAAGCCGAAGCCGTCGTCCGCGTCGCTCGCGAGATCGGCGCCACCGCCATCGCCCACGGCTCCACCCGAGCCGGCAATGATCAGATCCGGTTCGACGTCGCCATCCGCGCCCTCGCCCCCGAACTCACCATCCACGCCCCCATCCGCGACCTCGGCTGGTCGCGCGACCAAGAGTCAGACTGGCTCCGCGAACGCGGCATCCAAATCGACCCCAAGACCGTGGACTACTCCATCAACGCCGGCCTCTTCGGCACCACCATCGGTGGCAAGGAAACCCACGACCCCTGGCGCGTCCCGCCGGAGAGCGTCTACACCCAGACCGCAGCCCGCGCCGATACGCCCGCCGAGGCCCAGGAAGTCATCCTGACCTTCGCCCACGGCCTGCCCGTCGCCCTGGACGGCACGGCCCTCGACGGCGTCGCGCTCGTCAAGGACCTCAACAAGATCGCCGGCCGCCACGGCGTCGGTCGCGGCATGCACCTCGGCGACACCATTCTCGGCGTCAAAGGCCGCCTGGCCTTCGAGGCGCCCGCGCCCCTCGTGCTCATCCAGGCCCACCGGGAGCTTGAAAAGCTCGTCCAGACCCGCTGGCAGGCGTTCTGGCGCGAGACCCTCGGCACCTTCTACGGCAACCTCATGCACGAAGGGCTCTACTTCGATCCCGTCATGCGCGACCTTGAGGCCTTCCTCGACAGCGTGAACGAGCGCGTCTCAGGTGACGTGCGCGTCCGCTTGCACCAGAGCCTGGCCACCGTCACCGGCGTACGCTCGCCCCACTCACTCATGGACAAGGACGTCGCCGTCTACGGCGAAGGCGCCACCGGCTGGAGCGGCGAACAAGCCGAGGGGTTCGCGCGTCTCTATGGACTCGCTGCCGCCCTCGGCCACCGCTCGGCTACCCGCGCCAAGGAGGGTGCGAAGTGAAGATCCGTCCGAACAAGTTCACCAGTGTCGTCTCGCGCATCCGCCTCGAGCCTGAGGTGACCTACACGCGCCACATCGAGTCGCGCAGCGGCCAGGTCTTGGTCGTCCGCGCCCTCGAGGAGAAGCGCGTCTACGACCAAGTCGAGCTCACGAGCGGTCGCATGGCACACGTCGGTGTGGGCGACATCCTCGTCGGCGCGCTGGGCCGCCGAGACGCGCTGCGCGGCTTCGTCGGCCGCGTGCCGGAGTCGATCAAGGCCGGCGACACGATTCACCTGCTCAACATCGGCGGCGTGCTCGGTGAAGCCGTGAGCGAGAACCGCGACGTCGGCCACTCCCTGCGCGTCGAAGCTCTGGGCATGGTCACCATCGACGGCGTGGGCGTGAACCTCGCCGACTCCGCCCTCCCGCCCCCGCCGGAGGGCGCACGCGTGCCGCCGCTGATCGTGGTCAGCGGCACGTGCATGAACTCGGGCAAGACCGTGGCCGCGTGCGAGCTCATCGCGGGCTTGAGCCGCCACGGGTACGCCGTCGGCGGCGCCAAGCTCACGGGCGTCGCCGCCGTGCGCGATCCGCTCAACATGGTGGATCACGGCGCCACGAAGGTGCTGACGTTCATGGACTGCGGCCTGCCGAGCACGGCGGGTCTCGTCGACGTTGCCCCGATCGCCAAGCGCGTCCTGCGCTCGATGGAGTCGCAGCTCGGCGATGAGCTGGATGTGATCGTTGCTGAGATGGGCGACGGCATCATCGGCCAGTACGGCGTCGCGACCATCCTGCGGGACCCCGAGTTCCGCTCTTGGATTACCGCGCACGTCATGGCTGCCAACGACCTCGTCGCTGCCTGGGGTGGCGCACGCTGGCTCGCTGAGAACGACCTGAATCTGGACGTGATCGTGGGACCGGCAACCGACAACGCCGTCGGCATCAGCTACGTGCGCGACGAGTTGCGCATCGGCGCGGCCAACGCACGCACCGATCCGGCTGCGTTCGTCGCCATGGTGGAGGAAGCCGTTTTTTCCAAGGCTCCCAACTAGCGGTGCCGGGCGAGCCGCCCGCTCCGGAGGCGCGCACGGCCTCGCGCGTGCCGAGCGGACCCGGCATCCACTTCGATTGGGGCACGGCCCCGTACGCTGAGATTCACGCCCTGCAGGAGCGCCTCGTCGAGGCGCGCGCCGCGGAGACGATTCCGGACATGCTGCTTACGGGCGAGCACCCCGCGGTCATCACCCTGGGTCGCAAGACCCCGGCGACGGCGGTCTACGACCCGCGCTTCGACGTCGTGGAGGTCGAACGAGGCGGCGAAGCGACGTTTCACGGCCCGGGCCAGCTGGTCGCGTATCCGATCATCCACTTGACTAGACACCGCAAGGACCTGCACGCGTTTCAGCGCGACCTCGAGGAAGTCGGGCTGCGCACGCTGGCCGACTTCGGATTGACCGGCCGCCGGCGGGCGGGCCTCACCGGCGTTTGGATCGGCGACCGCAAGATCCAGAGTCTGGGCATCGCCGTCCGGCGCTGGGTCACGTGGCACGGACTCGCGCTCAACGTCACGACCGACCTCTCCGCCTTCCAGACGTTCCATCCGTGCGGGCTGAGCGGGGACGTCATGATCTCCATGGCGGACGCCCTCGGCCACGCCCCGGACTTTGCCGCGGTGCGAGCCAGCCTCGTGCAACACGCCTCCGGGGTGCTCCCCGGGGGTCCCTACGTCTCCGGCCCTCTGCCGCGTACCTTGGATGCTTCTGCCCCGGAGTCCCGCACGCCATGAGCGTTTCGATCCCCAAGATGCCGCTACACCTCGGCATGCCCGAGCGCGAGATCATCGATCCCCGCCTCGACCTTGAAGCGGAGATCAAGCGCTTGCGGGTAGAGCGCAAGGCCATCATCTTGGCGCACTACTACCAGGACGGCGAGATTCAGGACATCGCCGACGTCGTCGGCGACAGTCTCGCGCTCGCACAGCGCGCGAGGGCCACCGACGCAGAGGTGATCGCGTTCTGCGGTGTGCACTTCATGGCCGAGACGGCCAAGATCCTGAACATGGACAAGATCGTCGTCATGCCCGACAGCGATGCCGGTTGCAGCCTCGCGGATCGGTGCCCGCCCGATCAGTTCTCTGAGTGGCTCCTGCAGTACCCCGATCACGTCGTAGTCAGTTACATCAACACGTCGGCGTCCATCAAGGCGCTGTCAGACATCATCTGCACGTCCACGAATGCCGTGCGCGTCGTCGAGTCGATTCCCGCCGATCGCAAGATCGTCTTCGCCCCCGATCGCCACCTCGGACGCTGGGTCATGAAGCAGACGGGGCGCGAGATGGCGCTGTGGCCCGGGTTCTGCGTCGTGCACGAGCAGTTCACCGCACGCAAGCTCATCAAGTTGCGGCGCGAGTATCCCGAGGCCGAGCTCGTCGCGCACCCCGAGTGCGAGCAGAGCGTCCTCGACATGGCCGACTACATCGGCTCCACGAACCAACTCATCGAGTACGTCGTGAACACGAAGTCCGTCGACGAGTTCATCGTCGCGACGGAGATGGGCGTGATGCACCAGATGCGCAAGCGCCGCCCGGGCGTACGCGTGATCGGCGCGGAGCCCGCCTCGGGCTGCGAGTGCGCCGTGTGCCCGTACATGCGACTGAACACGATGGAGAAGCTCTACCTCGCCCTGCGGGACTTGAAGCCCCAGGTCGACGTACCGGCGGAGATCGCCGCGCGGGCCGTGCTGCCCGTAGAGCGCATGCTCGCCCTCGGTTGACAAGCCCCCCCGCAGCCGCAACCTAGGCGGTGAACGTCGTTGCCGGAGTCGGGCTGGATTTCCCCACGCCCCCATCCCAGGAAGGCCCCATGCGCACGTCCCACTGGATCGGAGGTTCGCTGATCGTCCTGATCGGCCTGGCCCTCTCGCTGACCTACGACCCGCTCGGGTTCATGGACACGGAGGTAGATCCGCCGATCGTCAGCGACTACGCCGACGAGGCGCTCGGCACCTCCGGCGGCCTCCAGGGGCGTGGTCGGGTGTTGCCCGGTGACGACCCCGCCGAGTGGGAAGGTGAAGCCGTAGGCCGGCTGGTCTTGTCGCTCGGTGATGCTGAGTTGCATGGCAGCGTCGTAAATGCCGCCGGCCCGCTGCGCTTCGCGCGCGTCCGCGTCGCCTTGGCCCCGCCCTACCACCAGTTGGCCGTGCGGACTCGCAAGGACGGCACCTGGCAGATCGCCGGGCTCTCCGAGGGCACGCACGAAGTGCACGCGACGGCCGAGGACCACATTGGACGCACGGTGACCGCGCCGCCGCTGGCCGCGACCCAGACTGTCCAGGTCGCTCCGATTGAGCTCGATCCGCGCGGAGAGAACCGCAACGCCATCGTCGTCAAGGTCACGGACGCCTTCGGCCGGCCGCTGGCCGGCGCGCGCGTACTGGCCACCACCATGCCGTGGGATCTGCATCTCGCCATGGGACCGGATCTCGCCGGCATCGGCGGCGTCTTCCACAAGTTCGGAACGACGGACGAGAACGGCCGGACGCGCCTCGGACCCCTGCCGCCAGAGACGTACAGCGTCGTGGCGATGGCCCCCGGCTACGTCAACTCCGGCGTGGACAGCTTGGTGGTCTCCGGCAACCGCGAGCGCACGATCGGCGTCAAGCTGATCGAAGGCGTAACGGTGCGCGGTCGCGTACTGGATGACGAGGGCAACGGCGTCGGCGGAGCCATCGTCATGGGCTTCGCCCAGCCGAGCTTCGCCTCCAGCCTCTCGGCGACGAGCGCCGAGGACGGCACCTTCGTCCTCGAGGGCCTGCGCAAGGGCGGCTACATGTTCGTCGCCTTCGAGGAGAAGCACGGCTCGTCGATGGTGCCGGGGCAGTCGCCGGGCAGCATCGACATCAAGCTCTCCGGCGCCGGCACCGTGAAGGGTCGCGCGATCTGGGCGGACGGCACGCCTGTCGCCCAAGGGCAAGTACGCCCGTTCAAGATCGGCCCCTTCCAGTACGTCTACAGCCAGGTGCACGCCCTGGCGGCCGACGGCACGTTCACGTTCGACGTCCCGGCGGGCGACTGGAACTGCCGCCTGCAGGCATCCGACGGCACGATGCTCGACGGCACGATGGTCACCGTGGCCGTCGGCGGTGAGGTGGAAGTCGAGATCAAGCTCGCGCCGAGCGGCGTAGCGCGCGGCGTCGTGACGGACGAGCAGGGCGCGCACATCACGGGCGCTGAGGTGTTCGTGATGCAGGGCGGCTTCCCTGAGACGCCGTCCCGCGAGCAGTACGCCCGGACGGACGGCGAGGGTCGCTTCGAGGTGCGCGGCCTGCCGCTCAGCACGCTGGATCTCCACGTACGTCACAGCGAGTACGCCGACACCAAGGTGCGTGTGACCCCCACGGCCGCAGACAGCGCCAAGGAAGTCACAGTGCGCCTCGGCCGCGGAGCCAGCGTTGTCGGCCGCGTGCTCGACAGCGAGAACGTGCCCGTGGTCGGCGAACAGGTCAATCTAGCGCAACGCGGCGCTTGGTTCGACGCGCGCAACACGTTTACGGACGTCGAGGGCGCGTACCGCTTTGATGCGGTCACCGAGGCCACGTACATGGTCACGACCGGGCCGTTTGAGCAAGGCGCACGCGGCCTCTCACGCGACGACATCGCGGTCGGCCCCCGTGGCGTCGTCACGGTCGACTTCGTCAGCCCGGCGGCGGGCGGAGCCGTCACGGGGCTCGTACGCCTAGCCGGCAAGCCCGTGCCCGCCGCGCAGGTGACCCTGACAGACGCTCGCGGCCCGGAGCGCGCGGTGAACGTCTCCACCGATGAGACCGGCCGCTTCGCCGCACAGGGTCTGCAGTTCGGCCGCGTCCGCGTCACGGCGCGCGCACCGGACGGCCTCACGGGTGCCCTGACGACTCAGGTAGGCGAGGGCGACGCGACCGACATCACGGTCGATATCGGCTCGGCCACCGTGTCTGCCCGCATCGTGGATGCGCGTGGCATGCCCGCGGCGGGCTGCTGGATCAACATCGAGCTCGTGGGTGCGGAGGACGAGGGCTGGGGACGCGTCAAGGACAATGGCAACTCCGACGCGGACGGGCTGTTTCGCTCGAAGGGCCTACAGGCCGGCACGTACACCCTGCGTTCGAACCGGGTGGACTTCGCCCAGTTCCGCACAGAGCCCTTCACGCTCGCCGAGAGCGAGTCGAAGGACCTCGGCACCCTCCGCATGCTGACCGGCGTGGTCCTGCAGGGGACGGTGCGCGACGACGCGGGCGCGCCGGTCGAGAAGGCCACGGTCTCGCTGCGCGACCTTCAGGGACGCCAGATTCAGCTGTTCTCGATGGCGACCAGCGGCAGCGACGGACGCTACGCGATGCAGGGGGTCGAGGCCGGCCGCTACATCGTGCATACCCAGGCCGCGGGCCATGCTCCGGACGACCAAGAGGTCGAGGTCACCGACGCGGGGGCCACGGTGGACGCCGAGCTGCCGCGCGGCGGGGCCGTGCGCGTGATTCTCACCGACCCCGATGGCGCCCCCGTCACCGGCGCGAACGTGAAGTTGTTCGATGAGAAGGGCGTGCAAGTCACGCGCACGATCTCGCTTGCCAACTTCGACACGGGCCGCCGCCATACGGATGGAGGGGGCCGCGCCCACCTCGACGACCTCCCCGCCGGCACATTCGTCGTGCGCGCCGAGCTGACCGGCTGGACCCTGGTGGGTGGACCGGGGCGCGTGCGCGTCGAGCCGGGCGGCCTGACAGAGGTCCGCATGACGATGGAACGCGCGGAGTAGCCCCTGGCCCCGCAGGCGGGACCGCGCGCCGCCACCACCCTCCCGCATGAATCGGGTTAGGCTGCGTGCGTGGCTGAGCTGAAGAACGAGTTCACGTGGTCCGCTTCGCGGGCGCGCACCTATGACTACTGCCCGCGGCAGTACTGGTGGAACTACTACGGCTCGTGGGGTGGTTGGGATCGCAAGGCTGCGCCGGAGCCGCGCGAGGCCTACATGCTGAAGAACCTCGCAAACCGCTGGACGTGGCCGGGCACTGTCGTGCACGACACGATTGAGTCCATCCTGCGCGGCATGCAGGCGGAGGCCGGTCAGGGCGCGCTTGGCTTCGCAGCAGACGTATCCGCCGACGACGTCGTCGAGCGCGCCACCAAGACCATGCGCCGCCAGTGGGAGGCGAGCCGCTCGGCCGACTACCGGCGGCGGCCGAAGAAGGCCTTTGGCCTCGTGGAGCACGAGTACGGCGACGAGGTCTCGCGGGCCGAGTGGAAGGCCGTGAACCAGAAGGTGCGGGACGCGCTGCGAGCCTTTTTGGGTTCCGACCTCTTCGCGCGCATCCGCGCCTCCGACCCGAGCACATGGCTGCCCATCGAGACCCTCGACAAGTTCGACTTCGAGGGGACGGGCGTCTGGGCCGTGCTCGACTTCGCGTGGCGCCTCCCGGACGGCTCCATCGAGATCTACGACTGGAAGACGGGCGAGGTCAATCCCGACAGCAACATGCTGCAGCTGGGCTGCTACGCGCTGTACGTCCAGCAGCGGCACGGTGTGGAGGCGGAGCAAGTCGCGACCCATCTCGTTTATCTCGGCGAGACGATGCAGGACATGGCCTTCCGGGTCACAGAGCCGGACCTCAAGGCGACCCGCGGCGAGATGCGGGCGTCGATTGCCGCGATGCGGACCCGACTGAGGGACAAGCCGGCCAACGTCGCCGTGCGCGAGGATTTCGCCCTGACGGACGACCTCGAGAAGTGCCGCACCTGTGCCTATCGCCGCCTCTGCGGCCGCGGCTCGTAGCCAATTTCGAGTCCGGAGCGCGGACGGAGCGGCCCGTTGGTCGACAAGAATCCTCGAAGCCCTCGGAGGAGCGGGTTTAGCCTCGCAGCATGCGCACTTGCACGGCCATCGCCGCCCTCCTCCTGACGCTGGCCGCCTCCGCGCGCGCTGAGGACGAGGCGCCCGTCCGCCAGGCCGTGGTGGTGCTTGACCGGGGCACGGCCGCACGCACCGGGCACCGAACCGACGCGAGCAATGCTCTCAGAATCTGGCTCTCGCTGGCCGGCCGCGGTCTTGACCTGCGACTCGTGGCCGCGGGCGTGGACGCGGAGGGCGAAACGGTCCTCGACGATGTCTCCCCCACCAAGCCTGGGCTCGAGGGTCTGGCGCGTGAGCCGACCTACGACTTCCGCGGCCCGACGGACCCGCGCGCGGCGTTGGCTGAGGCGCTGGACCGGGCTGGCGAGGCGCCGATCGATCTCGTGCTGCTGGGCCCGTTTGGAGCGGCCGCCGGTGAGGACGCCAAGCCGCGCCCTGCGCTTGTCGACGCCATCAAGCGTTGGAACGCTGAGGCTCCCGACGGGAGCCGCGTCCTCGCCGTCCGCATGGCGCCCAAGGCGCTCGCGCGCCTTGAGGGCGTCCGGGGACTCACAGCCACCGGTCGTCTCATCGTGGGCTTCGGCGAACCCACCGTCAGTACGCAGCCCTTCTCGCCCTTCGGGCAGGCTGCGACCGGCATGGAGGCGCGCGTACGGTTGCTCGTGGACGTCCTCGCGCTCGAAGAGCGGGTCGAGCATGGCAGCGTGCTCGCTGCCACGAGCGACGTGCCGCGCGATCGCGTCGAGGTAGATGCGACGGCCGGCTTGCACACGTTCGTGCTGACCCGCCAGCCTGCAGACGGCCGCGATGCGACGTTGTCGTTCGTGCGGCGCAGCAAGGATGCAGACGTTACCTGGCTCGTGGATCGGCCGCGGCCGCTCTCATTTCGCTGGGAAGCCCTGGCCTCTGAAGCGCGCCTAGAGCGAACGGAAGGCGGGCCGGCCGCGCCCTTCGCGGCGCTCGATGTTGAAGTCGGGGCGCCCAAGACCGTGCTCCTGCGCCTGCAGCGCACGCTGACCGGTCCGCCCCCCGCGTGGCGCGTCGCTGCCGCCGCGGGCGAGCTGCCGGCGGGACTGACGGTCGAGGTTGGACCTGAGGCGCGCTTGTCGACGGAGATCGGCGAGTCGGAGGTCCGCATCACCTTCAGCGCCCAGGCTGGCCAGCCTGTGGCGGCGAGCGGCACGCTTGTGCTCTCTGCGGAGGGCGTGGAGACAGCCGCAACGCTGCCGTATGAGATTCGCGTCCGGCCCGGCCGCGTGACGCTCACCTGCACGGTGGCGCCGACCGCGCTGCCCGTAGCCGCCGCCGACACGCCTTCGGTTCTGCGCCTGGTGCCCAGCAATGCCAACGTGCCGCCGACGCTGAACGTGCGGGCCACATGCGACGGGGGCCAGGAAGCCTGGCTGACCGGACTGCTACGTTCGCCTATCGGTACCGTGACGCGCTGGGACCTCACGGCGCCGCTCGTGCTGGATGTTGATCAGGAGCGCACGCTCGAGTTCGAGCTCGATCCGGACGCCCCGGCGGAGTTGATCTGGCCCTGCGCCGTGACGCTCACGCCAGAGAGCACCGCCGGCCTCGAGGTCGAGGGCGAGGCCGTGCTCGTCATCGACAAGCGCAAGCCCCGGATCGAACTCGGCGGCCCGCCGCCGAGCTACCACGTCGAAGACCGCACGCTGCGCGCCGACGGCGACTTCGTGCTGCGCCTCGAGCCCGACGGCGGCGACGGCGAGTGGCTGCTGGAGCTCCTCAAGACGCCGCCGACGCTCCGGTCGCGCACCGGCACCATCGGCTGGCAAGCCGTGCCGCGCGGGCAAGGCGTGTGGCACGTCGTGCCGAGCGGGGAATGGACCGGGGCCGAGCCGACGATCTTCCGCGACCAAGAAGCGTATGTGGAGGTCGAGATCGATTGGGCGCTCGGGAGCTCACCCGGCACCCTTGAGGTTCCTGTGGTCGTTCCGGCGCGCTGGGGCAAACGCGGCTTCGTGCTCGTGTCGCTCGCCCTGATGGCCCTCTTGCTCGCCCTTCTCGTAGTGGGGTACATGCGTACGCCGCCAGTGAAGGGCGTGCTGCTCTACACGGTGGAGGGGCTGGATAGCACGGTCGGGCGACTTGATCTGGCCGCCGTCGGTCGTCGGACGCGCCTGATCGTGGCGGACGATCACGGCAAACTGTCCGTCGCGAAGCAGGGCGACGCCATCGCCCGCGTGCGCCCGACGCGCGTGGGCGGCATGCTTGAGTACATGGATGTCACCGGGCAACGCGAGCGACGCCTGCTCGTAGACGGCGTGTCGCTGCGACTCGGTCGCCACCTCGTGCGATTTGTGTACGGTCGCCGCGCCGGCGACGCCGATGCCGCGCCGCCCGCGGGTGAAGATCTGCTCGGACCCGAGTTCAACCTCGAGTCCGGCCGCATCGATGCGCTGGGTGACCCGGACACGTAGAGCGGCCGCTCTAGGCTCTGTCTGAATACTCTCCGTCGCGAGGTCGGTGAGACCGACGCGAGCCGGAGGCCGGACGAGCGGTTCTCGCCGCAGGCGGGCTCTGTGCCCGTTGAGGACGAGGTTTCGAATTCGGGCCCGGCGCAGCGAGAGGATCGCCGACCGCAGCAGGATGAGTCTTCAGACAGAGCCTAGGCCAGACCTACTCCAAGTCGTCGGCCAGCTCGCCCGCCGTGCCGCTGGTCAGCCGCTCCGCTGCGCGTTGATCGGCGAGCTCGATGGCCATCGTGACCGCCTGCTCCGGCGTGCGCGCCTCGGGCAACAAGCGGTCGAAGAGCGCGTTGCGATCGAGCTTCCACGTGCCGAGACCGACCACGGGGATGCCGTGCTTGAGCGCAATCGCGATCTCGCTCAGCGTGCCCAGGCGGCCGGCGACGGCGATCGCCGCCTCGCCGGCGGTCGCCACGAGAATGTTGCGCGCGTCGCCCAGTCCACTCGGGATCACCGTGTCGACGTAGCTGTTCGCCTCGTAGCGGTTGTAGGTCCGGAGGATGCCCACCGTGCGTCCGCCAGCTTCCTTCGCGCCCATGCACGCCGCCTCCATGACGCCGAAGAGGCCGCCACAGATCACGGTGAAGCCGCGCTCCGCTAAGCGCCGCCCCACTTCCGCGGCCTGGTTGTATTCCTGCCGCGTCGGGCGGCCGGGTCCGAAGATCGCGATCAATCGCTCCATGCGGTCATCTTCCCGAACTCGGCCTCGGATGGCAACCGCTCGCTTGGGCGGAACACGCCGCACAGGGCCCCGCACAGCAGCAGCAGGATCACGTCCGCGGCGGCGTAGGCGTACACCGTGTAGGCGTGGGTCATCCACCAGGCGTTGCGCCACCAAGCCCAGAGGGCCACGGCGATTGCCGCGCCCCGGGCGGCGAGCGCAACCATCAGATCGGCCACGACGGCGCGGGCGGCTCCCACCACGTCGCTGGACCGCTCGACCGCCCGCACGAGGGCGGCCATGATCAAGATCCAGGGCAGCGCCATGCGCAGCGCAAGCTGCAGCCCCGCCACGACGATCTGGCCCGTGATCACGGCGCCGCCGGCGGCGTCGAGCTTCTGCTCGGTCGCCTCGAGTCCGGCAAAGGCCTGCCCGACGTCCAGGGTGGAGAAGCTCTCCTCGAATCCCATCGCGTGGAACAGGGCCGTGCGCAGGGCCAGCAAGCCAACGGCCAGCCACGCCAGTCCCGTGCGCGAACTCGGCGGCGCCAGCCGTGCCGCCAGCGCGGCGCCGACGGCCGCCAGCGCAAACACAGCGAACTCCGCGTCCGTAACCGAGAGCTGGCGGGCGAGCGCGATGCCCGCCGCCAGGCGCACGAAGAGGCGTCCGTCCGGTGTGCCCGCCCGCAGGGTCCACGCGAGCGCGGCCAACGCGAAGCCATTGCGCACAATGCCCGCGACGTAGGCCGTATCGAACGCGGGCACGACGTCGTGCACGAGCACGGCGAATGACCAGAATGCCGTGGCATCGGCGCGCACGTACGCCGCGGCGGCGAGCGCAAGACCAGCCAGGCCCAGCCCGAGTCCGTTCCTCCGCACGGCACCGCGGGGCCAGGCGAGGGCCAGCCCGAGCACAGCCAACGCCACACCGGTGAGCAGCCAGTCCGCGTCGCGCAGAGGCGTCATGTTGATCCAGACCTGCCCCGCCACGCCCTCCGCGATGCGCGTCGCCACGAACAAGACGAGGCCAACGAGCGCCAATCCGACGCGCTCAGTCCAAGGCCGGTTCGCGGTGCCTGCGGCCCGCAGCATCAGCGCGACAACCACGCAGCCCGCCAGAGCGTAGAGGAGCATCACGTGCACATGCGGGTCGATGAACGGCCGCAGCGTGAGCGTGAAGCCGAGCAGGACGCCGCCGCACGCAGCGATGAGGCCCGGAGCGTCGTCCACGAGCTCGCGCAGTCGTGCGCCAAGCCGACGCGGCCGGAGCACCAGACCCATGAGCACGAGCGTGGCGAGCACAGCCACGAGCAGCCGGCGCGTCGAGTCTCCGCCGACGTCCGCGCGCGTGAAGGTCTCCTGCAGAGTGATGCCCGCGCCGGTGAGCACGGGCAGGGCGATGAGGCAACCGAGCGTCGTGGCCCAGCCCGGCACAGGCCGCAGGCGCGTGATCCACACCGCGAGGCCGCAGCCCAAGATCGCGAAGCCGCCGGCCGTCGGGACGTCGATCGAAACGAGCGGAGAGGCCAGCCCCAACGAGAAGAACGCGAGGACCCCTACAACGCTGCCGACGACGAGCACACCACGCCCACCGAGCGCCTCCGGTCTGGAAACGAGGCCCACGAGCAGCGCGAGCCACAGTCCGGCGAGCAACAGCGCGCCGGTCGCATGGCCCGCGCTGTTGGGCTGCAGGAGCCCGTTCACCGCGACGGCGAGTTCCTGCACGCTCTGCTCGGCCCGCTTGCGCTCAATGACGTCCACGGCGTTCCCGTGCAGCGAGCGCGCGACATCGAGTCGCGCGCGCACGTACGCCTCCAGCGCGCCCTGCTCGATCTCGGGCGGCAGCGTCGTGAGCTCCAGCGCCGGCGGCGCATCGGCCAGCGGCGGCTGGGGTAGGCCCAGCAGCATGCACACGGTCGGGGCGAGCGCGCACTGGTCGAGCCGCTCCTCGGGCCGCAGCCCCGGCAGTCGGATCCGCGCCACGTTCGGGCCGACGAGCACGAACGGCGCGCGCTTGGCGGTCGCTTCTCCGCCGCCGTGCGTGCCCATGGCGGACACGCCGTGATCCGCGGCGACGAGCACGGTCGGCTGGGGCTGCCGCGCGCGGAACGCCTCGACCACGGTGCGGATCTGGCCGTCGACGATCCGACAGGCCTCCCAGTACTCCCGTCCGGTCGCGCCCCACTTGTGCCCGGCGTGGTCCGGCCCGGTCAGGTGCAAGGTGATGCAGTCAGCGCCCGCTTCGATCTGGGCGAGCACGTGCGGCACGGCGCGCGCATCACACTCGCCCTGATCGGTCGGCCCCTGGTCAGGAAACTGCAGTACGCGTGCGAGGTCGTAGTGCGGCCTGCAGAACTGAAACGCGGCCGCGTCTCCGCCGTGCGCCGTCACGGCCCCACGGGCGTGCAGATACCCGACGATGCTGCCCTGCACGGGCCGTGCGTTGAAGTTGCGAAAGCCCGTCAGGAGGTCGGGACGGCGGCCGGTCAGGAGTGCGCGGACACAAGGGGCTGTGAGCGTCGGCTCGCCTGCAATCGCGATCCCGGCGGCGCCTTGCTCAGCGAGCGCTTGGAACCACGGCATCGGCGCGTCCTCGCTCGCCCACGCGGAGTCCTCGCGCAACCCGTCGATGATGATGAGCAAGAACGGGCTGACGCCGGTTTCGCGCGCGCCATACTCCGGCAGCGTCTCTGGCGCCGGACGGACCATCCAAGCTTCGAGTGCGAGGCGCCCGACGCCGAGCAAGCCCAGCATCACGAGCGTGAACACGAGCCACAACCCGGCAGGCCGGGGCGTGGGCGTGCTCACTGCAGCCCTCCGGACTCGAGGTACGCAAGCGCGACGAGGCCGAGTGCGGCGATCGTCGCCGCGCTGATCGCATAGACGCGGAACCAGTTGTTCGCGCGCACGCCGAAGACTCCGGCCGTGGCCAAACCGCCGCCACCCCAAAGCAGGAGGTGCCAGCCAACGCCCAGGTGGGCGTCGTGTGCGTGCAGCGCAGGCGCAGCAAACCCAAGCGAGAAGTCGAGCACGGCCGCGGTCAATACGGAGGCGAGCCCGGTGACGATGCAGAGGATTAGCACGGGCCCGCGCGCGCGGCGCAAGCGGTGCATACAGAAGTGCGCGGCGAGTAGGAACGCGGCGAGCGGGATGCCGTAGAGCAGGATCCGCACCAGCTCGAGGCGGCGCACGTGCTCATCGGCCTCCACCCCGGGGTTGGTCTCAGCGTCAAGCTCGCGGCTGAGTACCTGGCCGGCGCGCAACCAGTGGATGAACTCGATGCCTGAGAGTCCGCCGCGCGTACGCATGCGTTCGGCGACCCGCTGGAAGCGCTGGGTGCCGTCGGAGGACGCGCCCCGGCTCTCCACGGCGCGCTCGACTGTGGCCTGAAAGTTCGCCGCCAGCCGGTCGCTGACGATGACCCAGGGCAGGAACCAAGCGACACAGAGGGCGGCCGCCGCGAGGCTGCCGAGCACACTCGCCATCCGGACCGGGCGCGGCGGCGGCGGGGCGGCGGGGGACTCGGCGGCAGGGCTCACAGCCCGACAGTATCGGGGCCAGGGCGGCCCGCCCCTACGATGCGGCCGATGCTTCCCCCCACGGCCCCTCCCCAGATCCGCATCTACGGCGCCCGGACGCACAACCTGCGCGACCTAGACCTCGCGCTGCCGCGCGGGGCGTGGACCGTGGTCTGCGGCGTCTCGGGGTCCGGAAAGAGTTCGCTCGTGATGGACACCCTGGGCGCTGAGTCCCGGCGGCGCTTCCTGGGCACGCAGCGCGGCGGCATCCGGCTGGAGGGACTGCCGCGGCCCGATGTCGATCGAATCGAGGGTCTGCCGCCGGCCGTCACCGTCGGCTTCGGCGCGCGCCGGCCGGGGCCGCGCGCCACGCTGGGCACGGTCAGCGAAGTGTCCCACGCCTTGCTCGCCCTCTTCATGCGCGCGGCCGTGCCCCACTGCCCCACGTGCGG
>JAQBWE010000274.1 GCA_027625315.1 Planctomycetota bacterium | reverse complement strand
GACGACTCGTGGTCTTCCCACTCGAGGAGCCGATGGCGGTGCGAGGCCAAGCATCTGGCGGGCCGTACGTGATAGGCGGGACAGGTGAGCGCCTACGCGCTGGCTTAGGCCTGGCTCTCGGTCTTCCAGGACTCCTGGTCGCGCACGAACTGCTCGAGATGCGTGCGGTCGTCCGGCTTGATGTCCTGATAGCGGACGCGCACCGCGGAGACCGGGGTGTCGTCGTCGTCGCCGCCAGCCATCTGGTTGGCTTCGAGGATCTCGCCGTTCATCTCGAAGTAGTACTCCTTGATGGCGAACGGCTGCCGGAACTTGAGCTTGAGGACCGCGCCCTTGGTAAGCGACGCCTGGACAGGGTCACTGCCGCCCGCCTCGGGCTCGTAGCGAAACAGCAGCCCGTCCTCGTAGAGCGTGACGATGCGGCCAACCTGGTTGGGCTTGGCGTCGCCGCCGTCCTGCGGGCGGAACAGGATGGGGACGCTGCCGGTCAGCGCCTCGTCGTACTCGCCACCCGCGAGCGTGATCTCGCCGACGTCGTCCCCGGTCCGGAAGTGCATCACACCGCCTTCGACCGACTCGAAGATTTGGAACACGTCATCCAGCCCGAGGGTCGAGAGCGTCTTCTTGATGAACTTGCTCGGGCGGGCGAGGACCAGGCCGCCGCCGGCGTCCTTGATGCGCTTGCTGGTCTTGATGAGGTAGCCCAGCGCGGCCGAGTTGATGAACTTCAGCAGTCGCAGGTCCAAGACAAACTGGTTGTCGCCCGCATCGACGATCCGGTCAATCCGCTCGCTAAACGCGGGCAGGTTGAAGGTGTCGAACTCGCCCGTAAAACGGAGGATGATGACGTCTTCGTAGCGGTGCTTCTCAAGCTTCATGGTCTCTCCGCAAACCCGGGTGGACGGGTGGACGGGTTCCAGATCCTAGGGGCATCGTCCGGCCCAGGCAATAGCGGGAACCGCCCCCGCCCATGTCGGCCAGCCTGCGGGTGAATCTCGCCCAAAGACGCGCTAGCCTGGCCCCACGCGTCCCAACGCCTCGTCGACGATGGCCTCCGTGCGGATGCCCTCAGCCTCCGCCTCGAAGTTCAGCACGATCCGGTGGCGCAGCGCGGCGTGCGCGACCTCGCGCATGTCCTCGCGCGCCGCAGCGGCCCGTCCGCCCATGAGCGCGAGCGCCTTGCCGCACAGCGCGAGCGCCTGCGCGGCGCGTACGCTCGCACCGTAGCGCACGAAGCGCTTGGTGAGCGGCCCAGCCTCAGGGGCCTCAGGCCGGGTGGCGTGCACCAGCCGCGCTACCCAGGACCGAGCCCGTTCCCCGAGCGGGACGCTGCGGGTTAGCGCCTGCATGCCTCGGACCCGCTCCGCGTCGAGCACGCGCTCGACGGTCGGTGTCGCGTCGGCGGTCGTCCGGTCGAGAATCGTCTCCATCTCGGCGGGCCCCGCGTTCGGGACGAGGCCCTTCAGGAGGAAGCGGTCCAGCTGCGCTTCGGGCAGTGGATACGTCCCTTCCATTTCGATGGGGTTGATTGTCGCGAGCACGATGAAGGGGTCGGGCAGCGGGAACGTACGACCGCCTGACGTGACCTGGCGCTCCTGCATGGCCTCTAGGAGCGCGCTCTGGGTCTTCGGCGTGGCCCGGTTCACCTCGTCCGCGAGCAGGATGTTGGCGAAGACGGGGCCCTTGCGGAACGCGAATTCGCGCTTGCCGTGCTCCTCCGTCACGAGGTAGGTGCCAACAACGTCCGCCGGCATCAGGTCGGGCGTGCACTGCACGCGTCCGAAGGCGAGGTCCAGCGCGTCGGCGAGCGTGCGAACCAGCAGCGTCTTGCCGGTTCCGGGCACACCCTCCAGCAGCAGGTGGCCGCCCGCGAACAGGCAGAGCAAGGCGCTGCGCACGACGTCGTCCATGCCGACGATGACGCGCCCGACCTGCGTCCTCAGACGGCCGACGTCCTCCGCGTAGCGGGCGACCTCACGGGCGGTGTCTTGGACCGACGGGCTGCTCACGAGGCTCCTCCGAATGCGAGGGCATGCTACCGGAGGGTTGCCGCCCTCGGGTGTCTGGCCCGGATGGTTACGGGACGGCGCTTGCTGGGCGGCGTGCTGTCTGAGCCGTGAGCCGCGCGGCCCGCACCGGGCTAACCCACCTCGCTGAGGGTGCGTGCGCGCCACCCGACGCCAAGCTCGTCTTCTGCGAGACGCTGGCAGGCCGCCATGTCCACGCCCTCCAAGCCGCCCACGGCCGTGCACACGACGACGAGTCCGGCCGCGTGCGCCGCGCGAATCCACGCGAGCATCGGCGTAAAGCCATCGGGTGAGAACGCCGAGGGACAGTGCCGCTCGAAGGTCTCGCGGTCCTGGGCATTCAGGCTCACCGAAACGACATCGATCAAGCCGACGAGTTCGGGCGCTGTCGGCCGACGATTGATGAGGTCGGCGTGCCCGTTGGTGTTCAGCCGCGTCCGGCCGCCCCGTTCGTGCACCCACGCCGCGACCTGCTTCAGCGTCTCCATGCGGAGCGTGGGCTCGCCGAAGCCGCAAAATACGATTTCGTCGTACGCCGTGGGATCCTCGATCGCGGCGACGATTTCCTCGAACCGCGGATCCTTGGCACGCCGTAGATCGTGGCCCTTGACCTCGAAGTCGTCGTGCGTGCGCGGGCAGAACGTGCAGCGGGCATCGCACGCGTTCGTGAGGTTCACGTACAGGCTGTTGCGAATGCGGTAGGTGGGCGGCCCGGCAGTTTCCTCCGCGGGGAGCCGGAACAGGCGGCGCGCGTTGCGCGTGGTGATGCGGCGCACATCGGCCTCGGAGAGGCCCTTCAACTCCGCGAGGGCGCGGGCGGTGTGCGCCACGAACGTTGGCTCGTTGCGCTTGCCGCGCTTGGGGACCGGGGCGAGGAACGGCGCGTCGGTCTCGACGAGCGTCTCCTCGATGGGCACGCTGCGAGCGGCCTCCCGCACGTTCTCGCCCTTCGGGAACGTCAGGATGCCCGCGAACGAGATGTAGAAGCCCGCGGCGCGGTAGCGCGTGGCGTGCGCCGGGTCGCCCGTGTAGCAGTGGATCACCCCGCGCAGGCCAGGATGCTCCTCGATGATGTCGCCCACGTCGTCGAACGCCTGCCACGAGCCCTCACGGTCGCGGATGTGGACGATGACGGGCAGGTCGTTCTCTAGGGCGCGCAGGCAGTGATGCCGGAACGAGCGCTGCTGCACCTCCGCGACCGTGTTGTCGCGGTAGTAGTCGAGCCCGGTCTCGCCCACGGCGACGAAGCCGCCGCCGTACAGCGCTTCATCCAGGGCCTGGAGCGCGGCCTCGACGTCCTCCGGCACGTCGTTCGGGTGAATCCCGACGGTGGGGTAGAGGCCTTCCCGGCCCTCGCATAGCGCGGCACACTGCGCCGCGTTCTCTACGGAGGTTGCGACGACGATCGCCTGGGCGACGCCCTCAGCGCGCATGCGGGCAAGCACATCGTCGCGGTCCTCGTCGAACGAGTCCCACGTGAGATGGCAGTGCGAGTCGACGAGCGGCGGCAGTTCGGTGACCATGGCCGCCGCACGGTACCAGCCAGCCGCGGCGACTCCGGAGGCGCTCCGACCCCCGCCCTACAATCCGGGCTGGAGGCCAGCACCCCATGTCGTCATCTCCCCGCGGCGTTCTGACCCGCCTGCTGCCCTGGGCGGCCCTCGCCCTCATGGTCGTGTTCTTCTTCATCCAGGTGGCGGAGCGCAACGAAGCGCGGTCCGACGCCGTCCGCGCGCGCGATGACCTGCGTGCCTTCGAGATGCAGTGGATCGGGGGCCGTGCCCTGGCGCCGCCTGCGGTGGC
>JAQBWE010000273.1 GCA_027625315.1 Planctomycetota bacterium | reverse complement strand
CGGCGACCTCAGGCGCCAATCCTCCGCGAGGACAGGCTGTGTTTCTCAGCGTTTCGCGCGGCCGACCATCCCAGGCCTAGGCGTCGGGCCCCCCGGGCCGCACGGCGCGCGCTTCATGAAACATCCGGGCTAGAGGCGTTATGGGCCATGCGCCGTCCAGCCACACCGCGCCCGGCGAGTGTCCTGCGCCAGAAGTTCGCTTCCATGTACAGGCCGGCACTGGGGACGGGACGGATGCCAGAGCGAGGCCCGCTCGACAGCGGTCGGCGGGCTGGATGGGGCGCGGAAGGCCGATGAGGAGGACGACTCGTGGCTGGTCCACTCGAGGACGACGAAGCGGCCTGATCGCCCCCAGCCCAGGCCGCCGCACGTCCGAGAGGCAACGGAACTTCGCGCTCGCCACACTAGGGGACCTTGAAGTCTGCGGTGACATACGCTCGCCACTTCTCATCGAGGGCGCGATAGTCGACGCCGTACGCCGC
This sequence comes from Planctomycetota bacterium, assembly GCA_027625315.1. Classification (GTDB taxonomy): domain Bacteria; phylum Planctomycetota; class PLA2; order PLA2; family JAEUHO01; genus JAHEIK01. Next base: position 3,375 of record JAQBWE010000273.1, on the reverse strand, counting down.
TTGGAGGGCCTCCTCCTCGGTCTTCGAGCGGTCCTTGCTCAGGCCGATGAACGTCTTGAAGCGGGCGGCATCCCAACGCACCAGGAACTCCACAACGCTCCAGGATTTCACCAGCTCGACGTAGCGGAACTGGTCCAGCGTCATTTTCGCAATCCGCCGCAGCGGGGGGTCCTGGCCCTGGCCCACCAAGTCGCGCAGGGCAGGGCGCCACTTGGCGCTATCGGCCCAGAGGGGACCCGCCATGCCGGTGCCCTCACCACCCGTGCCCCCGCCCTGACCCAGGGTGAAGGACTGCGTGTAACCCAGCGCCTCGAGCTCGAGATAGTAGGAGAAGCCTTCGAGCAACCAGACGCTCGGGAAGGCGTAGTTCGCCTTGTACCGGGTCAGCAGGACCAGCCCCGCGTTGTGGACGACGTTGCTCACGAACGTCTTGTCGGTGTTGGGGAACTGATACACCCCGACGCCGCGGATGTCCTGTACGTGCCACCACGCGTGCTGGCGCTGGATGGCGGTCTTCCAGCCGGGCGTCAGGGACTCGACGTCGTACGTCTTGTCAAACCACGCCGCGAACCGAACGAAGCCGGGGATCTTCTTGTTGAGGAACAGATGGATGCGTTCCTCGAGAACCTCGGGATACTCATCAGGCGTCGGCCGCAAGGTCCGCCGCATCACCGCGTACGCACTCTCGCACGCCTCGACAATGCGCTGACCGAGCTCAGGTGAGACTTCGGCGTGGGCGTCAAAGTGCGGACCCCAGTGGTATGAAATGGGGATCCGCGCTTCCGCCACGATGCGCTCGGTCAGCGCCTTGCCTTCGGCGTGGCCCAACTTGACCCACTTGCCGCCAATCATCTGCTCGCCGCGGCGCCGGTGGAACTCCTCTTCCGTGACCCAGTCGTCACCGTCCTTGAGGAGCCCTTGCTCGCGCGCGTCGCGCTCCTTCGGCGTGACCCACTCGCCCTTGTAAGGCACGAGGCCCTTGGCGCGCTGCTCCGCCTCAAATGCCTGCTCGAGGTGGCGCTTCTCTTCCTCTGGCGTCATCCAGGTGCTGCCCACCTTCTTGTGCCCGAGCAGCTTGCGGGCGCGGCGATCGTCCGGGGCGACGTCAATGATCGCTTCGAGGATGAACGTCAACTCCTTCTTGAAGCCCTTGTCGTGCGCCCACGTGTAGAGGTCCCAGCGCGCGGCGACATCCTCAGCCAGCCCTGCCCGGTAGGCCAGCTGCTCGCGCAGCGGCGGAACGGCGTCGTCGACCGCGGCGATCTCCGCTGTGGGAATCACCTTCTGCCCATCGAAGGTCGTGTCGATCACGATCTCGGTGTCGCTGCGGCTGACGATCGCGCCCTCGTAGACCTTGCCCGCCTTCGTCCTGACGGTGTGGGCCGCGGCAGACGGCAGCCAAGCAAGCAGGAGGGCGGCGAGGATCAGCGAGCGAAGCGGCATGCGCGGGGTTCCGGGACGTGGTGCGGCCAAGCTCATGCTACCGACGACCGGGCGGCGCGCCACCGACGCCCCGCTTCGATGAACACCAGCACCTCCAGCAAGAGGAACAGCACGCCGAAAGCAACGACCACCGTGTTGCCCGCGCGGATCTGATCCAGCAGCCCCATGAGGCCGGCAATGGTCGTGACCACGACGAGGAAGATCAGCGGCAGCAGGATGGGCAGCGTGGGCCGCTTGCGACCCCGCAGGTAGAGGAACAGGATGAGCAGCGTGATCGCGCCGATCAGCTGGTTTGTCGTCCCAAACACCGGCCACAGGATCATGCCGCCCGAGCCCGGGCCGCGGCCAGGCGTTTCCGTGAAGATCGCCAACAAGCCGGCCGGCACGACAGCGACTGCGGTGGCCACGTAGCGGTTGGCCAGCAGGCGAATGCGGAACGTCGAGCCCAGCTCCGAGAGGCAGAACCGCTGAATGCGGGCTGCCGTATCAAGCGTCGTGGCCGCGAAGGAGATCACGATGACCGCCACGACGATTTGCGCGATGCCGAAGGCGCCAGCGGTGAACGGCTCGAGGAGGGGCACAAGGAACCCCGCGGCGCCATCCACGAAGTTCGTCAGCGCCCGGCCGCCCAGGTCGGCCCACTCGATAGGGACGGACGACACGGTGCCGTCCGCCGCCACGTGTTCCGTCGCGACGTAGCGTGCACGCCACGCGTCCGTCGAGGCGAACCCGGCCGACACCGCGAGCACCGAGATCATCGCCAGCACGCCCTCGCCGAGCATGCCGCCGTACCCGACGGTGCGCGCGTCCCGCATGCTGTCGAGCTGTTTCGACGTCGTGCCGCTCGATACGAGACCGTGGAAGCCGCTGATGGCTCCGCACGCGATCGTGATGAACAACAACGGGATCAACGGTGGCACCGACTCGTGGACTTCGGTGTTGAAGGCGGGCGCGACGATCTCGGGCTGCAAGATGAGCAGGCCGAGGAGGAGTGCGCCGAGGCCAAGGAAGAGCTGATGGCTGTTGATGTAGTCCCGGGGCTGCAGCAGGACACGCACGGGCAGCACGGAGGCCACGAAGGCGTAGGCAAGCAGAAACAGGATCCACGTGACGACCGGCGTGTCAAAGACCCACACTGAGGCGGGGAGGGTGCCCAACTCAGGCTTATCGGCGCACCAGAAGACCACCGCGTAGAGCAGCACGACCGCGAGGATGGAGGGCCAGAGCAGCTTCCCGCCGCGACGGTACACCCACCAACCGAGCCCGAGGGCGACGAGGATCTCGAAGTTCACCGGCCAGACCGACTGCGGATAGGCCTTGAACAGCACGGCGATCAGGTAGGCGAACACCGCGATCACCACCCAGGTCAGCAGCACGATGATGCCCAAGAACTGCACCTTGGCGCGAGGTCCGATCACATCGGCGGCGATATCCCCCATCGTGCGCCCGCCCTTCTTGGCGGAGATGGCGAGGGCGCCGAAGTCGTGCACGGCGCCGATGAGCGCCGTGCCGATGACCACCCACAGGAGCGCCGGCAACCAGCCCCAGATGACAGCGATGGCTGGCCCCACGATGGGTGCCGCTCCCGCCACGGAGCAGAAGTGGTGGCCAAACAGCACGTGCTTCCCGCAGGGCACGAAGTCCACGCCGTCCGGGGTGAGATGCGCCGGGGTGGGCTCGTCGGTGTCGGTCTCGAACACGCGGCGCTCGAGCCAGCGGGCGTAGAAGCGGTGCGCCAGATAGAAGACGAGCAGCGTCACGGCAGCGAGAACGGCGGCGTTCATGGGCGCGCACGATACCCTCTCATCCATGCGCAGCCTGCATCTCAGTCTTGCTCTCGCCCTCGCCCTCTTCGGTCTCACCGCCTGCGGCGAGCCCGAGGTCCCGGCGGCGCCCCCCACGCCGGCCGCCGACACGCGCGTGCCGCTTGCG
>JAQBWE010000272.1 GCA_027625315.1 Planctomycetota bacterium | reverse complement strand
GGCGCGAGTCGATCGAACGCGGACCACGTGTCTTCGACGTGGTAGACGCTCGGCAGGTCGGCGGCCAGCGCCTTTTGGTACTCGCCCAGATAGCGCCCAGAGGCCACGTACTGCGATGCAAAGACCTGCCCGGCGGCGGTCAGGTGCTCGTCTTCGAGCTTGCCGCCCATGTGATCGAGCAGGTAGTCACGGCCTGAGAACTCACGCCGCGTGAGCCGCCCGGGCCGATCGGGGTCGAAGGCCCCATGCCAGGGGCTCAGGAGGCCGCGTGCGGCGCACCACGCGACGAACATGCCGAGGTGGGTGGCCGCCGCCTTGCGCGGCAGGTCGCCGGGCAGTCGCGCGCGATGCCAAGTCTCGTCGTCGTAGGTGCGTGCCATGGACCGGCATCCTACCGCGAAGGCACCCTTGGGCGGATGGGCTGCGCCGTGTGCGCGAGACGGTGACCGCGCCGCGGATTCGACCGGTAAGGCGTGCGCGGCGCAAGCATGGGGTTCGGACCCATTCGACTCGCTGCGCTCGCTCAGGGTCCTACATCGGAGGCTTCAGCCTCCGATGTAGGACATCTCGACCTTGGGGAGGTCCTTCGTGTCGTCGGAGCGCAGCTCGGAGTAGCGGTCGTCCCGACCACGCCAGATGGCCGCCAGCGCCTCGCCCAGGCGCGCCTCGTCGGCGTCCTCCTCGCGCAGCAGGCGCCGCAGGTCATGCCCGGCCGTGGCGAAGAGGCACGTGTAGAGCTGTCCGTCAGCCGACAGCCGCGCGCGGTTGCAAGCACCGCAGAACGGCTTGGTCACCGAGGCGATGAAGCCCACCTCGCCGCGCCCATCGGCGTGGCGGTAGCGCAGGGCTGTCTCGCCCGCGTGCTTGGGCGGCAAGGGCTCGAGCGGGAACTCCGCGGCGAGGCGCTGCAAGACCTCCGCCGCAGGCACGACGTCCTCGAGTCGCCAGCCGTTCTTCGTGCCGACGTCCATGAACTCGATGAACCGTACGATGACGGGCTGGTCGCGAAAGCGGCGCGCCAACTCGACCACATGCGTGTCGTTCACGCCGCGCTTGACCACCATGTTGATCTTCACGGGAGTGAGGCCCGCTGCGACGGCCGCGTCGATGCCTTCGAGCACGCGCGCCACGGGAAACTCCACGTCGTTCATCGCACGGAAGGTGGCGTCATCCAGCGAGTCGAGACTCACCGTGACGCGGTTCAGACCCGCCTCCGCAAGGACTTTCGCCTTCTTGGCCAACGACGAGCCGTTGGTGGTGAGAGCGATGTCCTCGATCTCGGGGATCTCGCGCAAGCCCTTGACCAGCCACTCGAGCTCCTTGCGGAGCAGCGGCTCGCCACCGGTCAGGCGCACCTTGCGCAAACCCAGCGGCACCGCCGCCTTAACGATGCTCGTGATCTCGCCGAAGCGCAGCAGGCGCTCGCGCGCCATGAACGCGAAGTCTTTCGGGAACGCCTCCTTCGGCATGCAGTACGCACACCGGAAGTTGCAGCGATCCGTGACCGAGACGCGCAGGTCACGCAGGGGCCGTCCGAGCGTGTCGATCACCGTCGTCATGCCTTCAGGATACCCCCCACCGGGTAGCAACTACGCGGTGAGGCCGTTCTCAATCGCCAAAACTTCGAGCTCGCGGACCTCGCCGGAGACGTCGAGGCGCACCACGGCGCCCGGCGACTGGCCCATGAGGGCCTGCCCGAGCGGCGTCTGGTAGTTGATGATGCCAGCCGCGACGTCGGCGTCGGGCGGACCGTAGAGCGTGTAGGTGAGGACCTCGCCGCTGGGCTCGCGCAGACGGACGCGTGAGCCAACCGAGACGGCGTCCGTGCGGACGATCTCCGGCTTGATCGGCACGGCCCGCGCAAGGTTCGACTTCAGGTCGTCGGCCTTGGCCTGCAGCAGCGACTGCTTCTCACGCGCTGCGTGGTACTCAGCGTTCTCCGAAAGATCGCCGAACTCGCGGGCCCGGGCGATCTCGCGCGCATTGAGCGGCATCTCATCATTGACGATGCGGTTGTAGTCCGCACGCCAACGCTCCATACCCTCAGGCGTCATGTAGACGCGCAGGAGCGCGTCGTCTGCACGGGCATCTTCCTTCATGGCGCTCGGATGATCGCGCAGGATGCACTCGAGCACGCGCTCGTGCGCGCGCCCTGCAATACCGCGGTTCTGCTCGAGCATCTTGACGAGGATGCGGGCCTGCTCCTTGTCGGCGGCCTTCGAGGCCTGCCGCGCCAACGTGCAGTCCTTGTCGGTCAGCAAGTCAATGAGCCGACCGACGGCTTGACGGTCGCGCGAGTCGCTCAGTCGGTCGCCGGTGCCCTTGCGCTGGCGGAACTCAACGGCGTCCATCACCTTGAGGATGCGCTGGAACAACGGAATGGGCTCGTACGTGCGCTCGTGCCAGCGTTCGCGGACGAGGCCGCGGCAGTACCACGCATACAAGTTGGGCAGCTGCCCGGGACGAGCCTCGATGCGGTCGAGCAGCTCATCGAACAGGTCCGTGCGACCGAGTCCCGAGAACGTCTCACCCGCCACGCGCGCCGCCACGGGGTCGTCGTCAGCAATGACCGCGAGCAAGCGCTCCGGACCCTGCTCGCCCGTACGCACGAGGGCGCGGGCGGCGTCCATGCGCGTCTTGTCGTCTTCGATGCTCGCGACGATCGTCGCTGCGTCCTCAGCCTCGGAGAGCGCCGTCGCCAGCGCCTCGACGTAATCCGTGCCGGCGATCTGACCACGCACGATGACCCAACCCACGCGGTCGCCGGGGCGGCGCGTGATATCGAGCTCTTTCTGGGCGGCGGCCACGAGCAGGGCCTTGGCCTCGTCGTCGGCGCGCACGATTGTGAAGAGCTCGAGCACGGCCTTCTGGCGACCCGCGGCGGTCGCCTGGCCCTTGAGGGCGCGATCGACCTGGGCCTGGAAGTCGGCCTGAGCGATGTCGTGGAACTCAATGCGGGGATCACGCCCCGCGCCCACGACGAAGCGCGGATCAAGTAGCGCGTGCTTCTTGGCTTCCTTCCACCAGGTGCTCCAGGTGGAGGTCGCCACGGCATCGGGCACGAGCGCTTCCTTCACGTTGCGCAGCGGGCAGCGGTTGTTGTAGCGCCCGAGAACCTGGCGCATCATCTCGAGCGGCTCTTCCTTGGCGCGCTTGCGCAGCGCCTTCGGATCGCGCGTCGCTTGGACACGAATGTCGTCCGGCGCGAGACGCTCGAGCAGTCGTGCGGCCGCTTCGATTTCCATCTCGTGACCCGGGCGCTCCATGAAGTCGATTACGCACTTCGCGCGATCGGCGTCGTACTCGACGACCTCACCCACGCCCCAGCCGGCCTTGTGGAAGACCCACGCGCCCTTCTGGATGAGCAGGAGGCGCTCGAGGGTCCGGATTTGCTCAGCGAGGTCTTCCGTCGCGCCGCCGACCACGCCGCTCTGCTCGAGGAGCACGTCGATGTCCGCCCGGTCCGGGTGAGCACCGCGGGCGGCCTCGATGGCGGCCTCGCGAATGTTGCCTTCCTCGGGCACGACAGCCGCGATCTTGGCCACCACCGGCAGGGCGGCCGACCAGCGGCCCTTGCCCTTCAGGGCGTCCACGAGCAGCCAGAGCAGGCTGCCGGCGAGGCGCTTGCCGCCGGTCTGCCGCGACTGGAGCTCGGCGAGGTCGAGGAACGGCGCCGGATCCTGCGGATCGGCTTCGAGCAGCTCGAACCAGATGCGCTCGATGCCGTCGGTGTCCTTCGCGTGGATCGCGCGTTTGAGGTCGTCCCAGCGGGCCATGGCGGTCGTCTCCGGTGCAGCAGCCTGTGGCGAGCAGGCCTTGGAAAAAAGCCGATCCCCGTCAACGAACCCGGGGGGCCCCC
>JAQBWE010000271.1 GCA_027625315.1 Planctomycetota bacterium | reverse complement strand
GGCCTCCAGCAAAGCGTCGATTTCGAGAACCCAGGCCTCGCTGGCCTCGGCGGTAACCGGGTGGGCCGTCCGGAAGGCGCGCAGCGCCTTGGCCGCGGCCGGCCAATCGCGGTCGCGCAGGGGCTCCTGGGCCGCGCGGAAGGCGAGCCGGCGCGGCGCGCCGTCATCGGCGGAGGCCTCCAGGACGACCAGAAGGGCTAGCAGGGCGAGGGGCAGCAGCAGGGCGCGACGCAGGGTCATGGCAGTCTCCAGACGGCGAAATCGAGGGGCACCGTACCGCCCCTCCCAGGGCACAAACAAGGCGGACCGGCAGCGGGGCCGGCACGGGTTTGGACACGGAGGGCGGCGGGTGGTTCCATCCGGCCGTGCTTCCCACCGGTTCCACCCTCCGCGTCCTGGTCAACGTCATCCTCGCCGGCGCGCTGTTTCGCCTCCTGGGACTGGCCACCCACAGCCTCTGGCTCGACGAGGGCGCGACCTGGGCGTGGGCTACCGCGCCCACCTGGCAGGGCACGATGTTCGCGGAGGCCAACCATCCGCCGGCCTGGTGGCTTGTCACGCGCGCGTGGATCGGCGCGTTCGGCAGCGATTCAGAGGCCGCGCTCCGCGCGCCGGCCGCAATCCTCGGCATCCTCACAATCCCGTTGGCGTGGTTGCTCGGGCGGCGCCTGCTCGACCCCACCCACCGCCCTGCGCGCGGCGGCTTTGACCGCACGGCCGACGACGGCCGCGGCGCGCGTGCGGCGCTCTGGTTTGCCGGGTTCATCGCGCTGTCGAGCTACTTCATCGAGTACAGCCAGGAAGCGCGCATGTACGCGGCGCTGATCGCCGAGTCCATCGGACTGAGTCTCCTGTATTTGCGCTGGCTGGATCGCGGCGACCGGCTGTCGCTGGTCGCGTACGCGTTGCTCGGCGCACTCGCATTGCACACGCAGTACTTCGCGCTCTGGGTGCTCGCCGGACACGGCGCCCACGCCCTGTGGCTCGCGCACTCGGGCAAGCGCCGCGGCGTGTCGTTCGACGCGCGCCCATTCCTCGCGGCACTCGTGACCGCGGGCCTGCTCTTCGTGCCGTGGTTCATCTACATGGCTACGCATTACGAGGGCATCTCGACGGGCGAGCCGTTCGAACCATTCGGTCGACTGCTCTACGTGTTGTGGCGCGTAGGCGCCGGCCCGGGCCTCGTCGTTGTCGACCGCGCGCGACTCGACGAAGGCGTCTCGGCCGTGCTGGAGCAAGAGGCGCTCGTCGGCGCCGTAACGGCGTTGCTCTGGTTCGTGCCGATCGTGGCGGGCTGCCTGCGCCTACGCAAGCTGCCTGGCGTGGCCTCGTTCGTGGTGTGCAACGTGGCGGTTCCGATCGTCCTGCTCTTGCTCGTGTTCGTGAAGTTCCCGCTGATCCACGAACGCTACATGGTCTTCCTCGCGCCCTGGCTCTTCCTGCTCGCGACCGTCGGAGCCACGCAGGCCGCCGGGCTACCGCGCGTGCTGATGCTGGCGAGCCTGCTCGTGTTGTTGTTCGGCAGCCTCTTTGCGGTCCAGGGCGCGTCGGACACGCTCGTGCCCATCGGGCCGCTGCAGGCGCTAGGCGACGCGCATGTGGCCAGTGGCTACGCGCCGCATCCTGAGGACCCCGCGCGCGTCCTGCATCACGGCCATGTCTACGGCAAGGAGCCGTGGCGCCAGGCACGCGCGTTCATTCGCCGCCACGCCGAAGCCGACGACCTCGTCGTACTCCACCCGCCGTACTTGCACTTGGTGTGGGACTACTACGAGACCCGGCTGCTCGCACTAGAGCCACGACTGCCCGGCGATCTGCAGAACGACGAGTACTTCGGTCCGCCGCTGGCGGTCGCATCGCTGCCGCGCGCAACCGTGGATGCCGACGAGGTGGAGCGTCTCCTCGGCCCCACGCTGAAGGACCGCAGCCGCGTGTTCCTGGTGCTCGCGCACGAGGAGACGGACGATCCCGATCACTACTTCAAGGCGCTGCAGCGCGTGACACTCAAGACCTGGATCGAGGCGGGCAGCGCGCGCGTGGATGCTCCCGTGCGGCCCATTCTGTTCGATGCGTCCTGGGGCGTTCGAGTCGCCATCTTCAATCGCCGCTGACGTAGACTGCGCCCCATGCCCCGAGCCAAGCGCATCGCGATCCTCACCGCTGGAGGCGACTGCCCCGGGCTGAATGCGGTCATTCGTGCGGTGGTTCGAACGGCGCAGAATGCCTACGGCTGGGAAGTCTGGGGCGTGGCGGACGGCATGGAGGGCTTCCTCAAGCCGCGGAACGAGGGGCTGCGCCTGCTCACCCGGAACGATGTGTCCGGCACGATTGCCCATGGGGGCACCATCCTCGGTGCCAGCAACCGGTGCGACATCTTCGCCGTGCCGGATGCCCGCGGCACGCCGCAGGATCGGTCGGACCGCGTACTGGCCGCGATGAAGCGTCTGCGCCTGGACGCACTCATTTGCGTGGGCGGCGACGGAACGCAGAGCGCCGCGCACCGTTTGCTCCAACGTGGTGTCCCCATCGTGGGCGTGCCCAAGACCATCGACAACGACGTACGCGGCACCGATCGCTCGTTTGGCTTCGACACAGTCATCGGCGTCGTCGGCGAGGCCATCGGCCGGCTGTACACGACAGCCCAGAGTCATCACCGGGTGATGCTGTGCGAGGTCATGGGCCGCGACACGGGCTGGATTGCGCTGCACGGCGGACTTGCGTCCGGCGCTGAGGCAATCCTGATTCCCGAGATCCCGTACGACCCGGACCGCTTGGCTCGCAAGGTGCAGGCGCGCATGGAGCACGGCAAGCGGTTCTCCGTCGTGGTGGTGTCCGAGGGCGCGCGCTCCGCGGGCGGCCCCATGACGTACCGCACCGATGACGACGACCGCCTAGGCGGCGTGTCGTTCCGCATCGCGGCGGAGCTGCGCGAGCGCACCGTCTTGGAAGTCCGGCACATCGTGCTCGGTCACATCCAACGGGGCGGAAGTCCGAGCCCGTACGACCGGGTCCTGGCCTCGCGCATGGGCGAGCACGCCGTTCAACTGATCCACGCGGGCGCGTTTGGTCAGATGGTGGCGCTGCGCGGCGAGAAGATGACCTCGTACCCGATCGAACTCGCGGCGCAGGGACCCCGACGGGTGCCTCCCCGTGGACCGCTCGTCGCCCAGGCGCGAGCGTTGGGGGCGACCTTCGCCGCCGCCGACGGCTCCGACGATGCCGCCGCTGACGCTCGCCACCTCCATGGAGCCCCGTAGGTACCACTTTCCGCCATGCCCGAACGCCGCATCGACCTCCACGCGCACACGACCCACTCCGACGGGACGCTTGCGCCCGCCGCGCTCGTCGCGCTCGCAGCCGAGGTCGGGTTGCACGCGCTGGCGATCACCGACCACGACACGACGAGCGCGCTGCCCGAGGCGCGCGCCGCGGCGGCCGACCTCGGCGTCGAGATTTGGACGGGCTGCGAGGTCACGTGCGGCATGCCCTCCGGCATCGCTCACGTCCTGGCCTACGCGTTTGACGAGCAGGATGCCGGCCTCCAGGCCCTCCTGATGCGCGTGCGCGCAGGTCGCGAGGAGCGCAACACCGGCATCTACGAGCGCCTCGAAGCGCTGGGCGTGCCGGTCACCGTCGCCGAGGTGGAGCAGCACGCAGATTCGCCTATCGTTGCGCGACCGCACTTCGCGCGGGCGCTGGTGGCCGCGGGGCATGTTGAGACCGTGCGGCAGGCCTTCGACCGCTACTTGCGCGACGGCGGACCCGCGTATGTCCGGCCGCTGGTGCCCCCGGCTCCGGAGGCCGTCGCCGCGGTGGTCGCGGCCGGCGGCGTCGCCGTGCTCGCGCACCCGCGCTCGCTGAAGCTGGGCTCGCGGACGGCGTA
>JAQBWE010000270.1 GCA_027625315.1 Planctomycetota bacterium | reverse complement strand
GCGCCCGAGCCCGCGGACGTAGAGCAGCTCGGCCGCGAGGGTGGCCACGCCGGCGAGCAGCGCGGCAAGCAGGAGGGGAACCATGGCGCGGGAGAGTACCACGGCAATGAAACGGTCCACTGGCTCTGGGCGTTCCCCCCAGTCAGCCCAGTCAACGCAGTCGCGGCTTGCGCCGCTCTTCGACGAGCCGATCGACCTTGGCCCAGCGGGCGCCGGGATCGAGTGCCGACTCGAGGTCCTCCGGCGTGTCGATGTCGAAGCAAACGTCGGGTTCGGGCACGTTCAACCGGACCGTGTCCTGCTGATACCGAAACAGGATCTCGCGGGCACCGTTGGTGTCGCCCCGCAAGTGGAAGTCGTGCCGCAGCTCCTGCGAGAAGAGCCCGGGGTGCCCTCCGAGGCCCTGGTAGCAGGGGATGACGATCTTGCAGTTGCGCGTGACGAACGTCGTGATCACCTGGTCGATGATCTCGGCCGGCACGAACGGCACGTCCGCTGGTGCGAGGAGGAAGTTGCGCTCGTCGGCCCAGCCGCAGCCGAGACCGACGCGGATCGAGGTGATCATGCCCGGGCTCGGGTCTGGGTTCTCGACGATGTGCAGCCGCGGCCCGCGTAGCGGCTCGTACAACTTCGTCGTACCGGGCCCGACGACGAGGATGATGTCCTGAACGCGCGTCGCCTTGCGGTAGCCCGTGAGCGCGTGCTCGACGACGCGCTTCTTGCCAAGCATGCACAGCAGTTTGTCCTGTCCCATCCGCGTGCTGTTACCTGCGGCCAGGAGAATCGCGACGGGGTCTGACTTGAGCGTGGACATGTTGGCATGGTACCAGCGGCTCTCTTAGGAGGGACGACGATGGACCGCGCGCGCGACACCACGACCATCACGGCGGGGCAGGACGGCAAACTGGCGAAGCACAAGCTCTTTGCCTCGGCGAACTTCTTCGCCGACGTGTATGTGCTCCGGCCTGGCCAGGCACAGTCCCCGCACGCCCACGCCCGTGAGGACAAGTGCTACCACGTCCTCTCCGGCCAAGCGGTCGTGACGAGCGGCGACCGCACCTACGAGGCAGGTCCCGGCACGATCGTGTGGTGCCCCGCCGGCGAGGACCACGGCGTCTCGAATCCGTCAGGGCCCGACGATGTGCGCCTGCTTGTCTTTATGGCCCCGCATCCGGGGTAGCAATCGTGCTCTTTCGGCCGCACGCCGCGCGCTGCATGAAACATCCGGGCTGGTGCGCCTCTGCGATCCAGGGCACGCGGCACGGTGAGGGCTATCCTGGGCCGCTTCTACGGTCCCGGAGTTGATCCCATGCGCATCGGCGTGATCTTGAGCGGCTGCGGCTTCCAGGACGGGGCCGAGATCCACGAGAGCGTGCTGACGCTCCTGGCGATCGATCGCGCCGGCGCTGAGGCCGTTTGCTTTGCACCCGACCGCCCGCAGGCCAAGGTTGTTAACCACCTGACGGGCGAGGCTGGCGGCGGGACCCGCAACGTGCTCGTGGAGTCCGCCCGCATCGCCCGAGGTGCCATCGCGGACGTCGCCACGGCCGATGCCGACACACTCGACGCGCTCGTGCTGCCCGGCGGCTTCGGTGCTGCCGTGAACCTCTGCACCTTCGCTGTCGATGGGCCGCAGGCTGAGGTCGACGCCGGCGTGGCCGCCCTCGTTCGAGCCGTGCACGCCGCCGGCAAGCCGATTGGTGCGATCTGCATCGCGCCCGCCCTCATCGCGCGCGTCCTCGGCAAGGCTGGAACGCCGACGCTGACCATCGGCACCGATGCCGGCACCGCCGCGGCCCTCGAGGCCTGCGGGGCCCACCACGAGAACTGTCCGGTCGATTCATTCGTCGTGGATCCCGTCGCCCGCATCGTCACAACGCCCGCGTACATGCTTGGGCCCGGAATCAAGGACGTCGCCGCAGGCATCGAACGCTGCGTCGCCGAAGTCATCAAGCTCGCGGAGCCCGCCGCCGTCTAGGTGGCGCGGAGAGGAAGTTTCCATGGCAGGTCACCAACACGGCGCGCCCAAGAGCGGCAGCAATCCCCTTCCGGGCGTCAAGCACATCATCGCGGTCGGCGCGGGCAAGGGCGGCGTGGGCAAGTCCACCGTTGCCGTCAACCTCGCGATCGCGCTCAAGGCCAAGGGCCTGGCGGTCGGGCTGATGGACGGCGACATCTACGGGCCGTCCATCCCCAAGATGCTCGGCAGCCATGACGCCCCGCGCGGCTTGGCGCCCAACCGCATTGCGCCCAACGAAGCGTACGGCCTGAAGTTCATGTCGATGGGCCTCCTGCTCGATCCCGAGAAGCCCATGATCGTGCGTGGACCCATCGTCCACACCGTGGTGCGGCAGTTCCTCGGCGACGTCGTCTGGGGCGATCTCGACTACCTCATCGTGGACCTGCCGCCGGGAACCGGCGACGTGGCGCTGAGCCTGGCGCAGTCGTGTCCCTTGACGGCGGCCGTCGTGGTCTCCACGCCCCAGGACGTTGCCTTGATCGACGTGCAGAAGGCCGTGTCGATGTTCCGCACGCTGAACGTGCCGGTCGTCGGACTCGTCGAGAACATGAGCTGGCACGAGTGCGGGTCCTGTGGTGCGCGCGAGGAGATCTTCGGCCACGGCGGCGCGGAGCGCTGGGCCGCTCGCGAGCGCATCCCCTTCCTCGGCGGCGTTCCGCTGCACGCGTCGGTGGCGGCAGGTGGCGACGAGGGCCAGCCGGCGCTCGTGGACCCGCGCACACCGGATCACGTGCGTACGGCATTCCGGGTTCTGGCCGATGGTCTGGCGGAGCAGACCGCCACACTCGCCTCCCTCCCCAAGCAGCCCCTCATCCAGATCGAGGGCCTCAGCTAGCGCGGTTCGACCGGGGCGCGAAACCGCTGACGGCCCGGGCGGTATGGTGAGCCGTTACGCCCGGAGGCTCCCCATGAACGGTTCCACCCTGCTCGCAGTCCTCGCCCTCGCGACCGCCGTCGGCGCGGGCGGCATGCTCTACAGCGAGAATGCCGCGCTCAAGAAGCGCCTCGACGCCATCGAGACCGATAGCGGGCTCGTGGCCGGGCCGGCGATCGACGGGGAGGCGCCGGCGGGACCGGGTCTGCAGGGGGCCTCGGTGCGCCGCGACGTCGCGGAACTACAGGGCGTGGCCGACGCACTGATGCGCCGCATGGAAGCCATCGAAGAGCGGCCGGTCGCTGCGACGTCAGCCGGGTCCGGCGACGCGCCCGCGCTGGCCGATGGGCCCGCGTTCGGTGAGGCCGTGCGCGCGGTCGTCCTGGACATGGCCACCAACGACATCGACTTCCGCGCCCGCGTCGGGGCCCAGGGACGCAACAAGATCGCCAAGAACTCGCCGTTCGCGAAGGTCGCGAGCGTGCTTGAGCTCGACGCGTCGCAAGAGTCCCAGATGAGCAAGGACCTGCAGGGCATGCAGGGTGAGTTGTTTCAGTTGCTGGGCGAGCCGCGCGACGACGGTGTCGTGCCCTACGAGCTGATCGCGGAGGCCGAGGGCCTCAAGGAGGGCGATCCGCGGCGCGCCGAGGTGTTCATCAAGTTGTTCACGATGAAGATCCCCGGCAAGGAAGAGACCTACATGCAGCGCGCGGTGAGCCTGACGCAGACCTTCCGCAAGCGTGTGGACACCTACCTGCGGCCGCAGCAGCTCGAGCTCCTCAACGGCGTCGAGATCGACTGGTTTTCGATCAAGTTCGACTGATCGGGCGTAAGCGCTCACCTCCCATACGCGGCGTAGCCGCGTATGGGAGCTGAACGCCTACAACCGGGCGTATTCGTTCACCCCTCCGCGACGGGGGTGGCACGACGCGCGCCGCGATGCTGCGTCCGGATGCGGGATCAGGACCCATCCGCAAGCGATCGGGTTCGTGGGGCGAGGGTGTGGGGCAG
>JAQBWE010000269.1 GCA_027625315.1 Planctomycetota bacterium | reverse complement strand
CTCCTGCGGCTTGGGGGCGGGCTCAGGGGACGGCACGGAGCGCGACGGTAGCATGGCCGCTTGACGGCGCGCGACGGGTAGGATGCGCGCCACGCCGCCGGAGCCCCATGGACGTACTTCCGACCCAGGTCGACACCGCCTCGGACGACTATCGTCGCCGCCACGCGCACCATGCCGCCCTCGCCGCCGATCTGCAGGCGACGCTGGCCCGCGTGCGGGCGGGGGGGAGCGCCAAGGCGCGCGCGAAGCACGAGGGGCGCGGCAAGTTGTTCGTGCGCGAGCGCATCGAGCGCCTGCTCGATCCCGAGTCGCCGTTCCTGGAGTTCTCTGCCCTGGCCGCCCACGGCGTCTACGAGTCGCCGGCGCCGGCGGCCGGCGTCGTGACCGGCATCGGTCGCGTGCACGGCCGCGAGGTGGTTGTTGTCGCCAATGACGCCACCGTCAAGGGCGGGACGTACTACCCCCTGACCGTCAAGAAGCACGTCCGCGCGCAAGAGATCGCGATCGAGAACCGGCTGCCGACGGTGTACCTCGTCGACTCCGGCGGCGCATTCTTGCCGCTGCAGGCCGAGGTGTTTCCGGACAAGTACCACTTCGGCCGCATCTTCCGCAACCAAGCGGTGTTGTCCGCGCTCGGTGTGCCGCAGGTGGCGGCGGTTCTGGGCTCGTGCACGGCGGGCGGCGCCTATGTGCCCGCGATGAGTGACGAGGCCGTCATCGTGAAGGGCCACGGCACGATCTTCCTGGCCGGGCCGCCCCTTGTGAAGGCGGCCACCGGCGAAGAGGTCAGCGCGGAAGACCTCGGCGGCGCCGATGTGCACACGCGCATCTCCGGCGTGGCCGATCACTTTGCCCACGACGACGAGGAGGCCCTGCACAAGCTGCGCTGCATCCTCGAGTCGCTCGGTGCGCAGACGCTGCAACCTACGGCGCTGCAGCCCAGCGAGGAGCCGCGCTACGATCCCGAGGAGCTGCTGGGCGTTGTGCCGGACGACGTGCGCACGCCGTACGACGTGCGTGAGGTCATCGCGCGGCTCGTCGATGGCAGCCGCTTTCAGGAGTTCAAGGCGCGCTACGGCACGACCCTCGTCACGGGCTTTGCACGCATCCACGGCATGCCGGTGGGCATCGTGGCGAACAACGGCGTGCTGTTCTCGCCGTCCGCCCAGAAGGGCGCCCACTTCATCCAGCTGTGCAACCAGCGCGGCATTCCGTTGCTGTTCCTCCAGAACGTCACGGGTTTCATGGTCGGCCGCGACGCGGAGAACGGCGGCATCGCTCGCGACGGCGCGAAGATGGTGCAGGCCGTCGCCACGGCGAACGTCGCGAAGATCACCGTCATCATCGGCTCGTCGTTCGGCGCCGGGAACTACGGCATGTGCGGCCGGGCCTACGACGCGCGCTTCCTGTTCGCTTGGCCCAACGCACGCATCAGCGTGATGGGCGGCGAGCAGGCCGCGCAGGTCATGCTCACCGTCAAGCGCGACCAGCTCGCCTTTGAGAAGAAGCCCCCGCTCACGCCCGCGGAGGAGGAGGCCTTGATGGACCCGATCCGCGCGAAGTACGAGAGCGAGGGTCATCCCTACTACGGCAGCGCGCGGCTCTGGGACGACGGCGTCATCGATCCGCGTCAGACACGCGACGCCGTGGGACTGGCGCTGGCGGCCACGCGCAACGCTCCGGCAGAGCCCGTGCGCGCGCCGGTGTTCCGGATGTAGCCATGGGGACCGCTGCCGCGATTCGCCTCGAGGTCCACGGGACCGTCGCCCGCGTCACGATTGATCGACCGGAGGTGCGCAACGCCTTTGACGACGCGGCGGCCGCGGAGTTGGCGCGCACGTTCGACGCGCTCGCCACGCGCGACGACGTACGGGTGGTCGTACTCGCTGGAGCGGGCGACGTGTTCTGTGCCGGCGGTGACCTGAACTGGATGCGGCGCGTCGCCGAGTACGACCGCGCAGCGAATCTCGCCGACGCGACGGCCTTCCAGGCCGCGTTCGAGGCAGTGGATCGCTGCCCGAAGCCCGTCGTGGCGCGTGTCCAAGGCGCGGCGCTGGGCGGCGGCGCAGGACTCGTCGCCTGCTGCGACGTGGCCATCGCCGCCGAGGGCACGGTCTTCGGCTTCCCCGAGGTTCGCTTGGGGCTCGTGCCCGGTGTCATCTCGCCGTACGTGCTGCGCACGATCGGGCCGTCGCACACGCGCCGGCTATTCCTGACAGGGGAGCGCTTCGACGCTGCGGAGGCGCTGCACATCGGCCTCGTACACCAGGTCGTTCCGGGCGCGAGCCTCGATGCAGGCGTCGAGTCCGTGGTCGCTGAGCTGCGCAAGAGCGCCCCGCAAGGCATGGCGGGCGCGAAGGCGCTCGTGCGCGCGCTGCTCGACGCTGATGCCGCCGAGGCGGCGGCTCTCGCGCGCGACGCCATCACCGATGCGCGCGCGTCGAGCGACGGGCGCGAAGGCCTGACCGCGTTCCTTGAGAAGCGCAAGCCTGGTTGGCTGGCATGAGCGAGCTGTCGATTCGCAAGGTGCTGGTGGCGAACCGCGGCGAGATCGCCCTGCGGGTGATTCGTACTTGCCGGGTGCTGGGCATCGCGACGGTGGCCGTCTACAGCGAAGCCGACGCCGAGCAGCGCCATGTGATGGAGGCCGACGAGGCCGTGCTGATCGGGCCGGCCGAGGCACGCGCGAGCTATCTGGACGTGGCCCGGGTCATCGAAGCCGCGCGGAGCACGGGCGCGGACGCGCTGCATCCCGGCTACGGGTTTCTGTCCGAGAACGCCACCCTGGCGCGCGCCTGTGCGGACGCGGGCATCGCGTTCGTGGGCCCGCCGGCCGACGTGCTCGAAGCGTCCGCCGACAAGCTGACCGTCAAGCGCCGCGTGGCCGCAGCCGGCGTGGCGGTGATTCCCGGGCCGCTGGAGCCCGTGGCGGAAGACCGCGACGCCCTGGCGGCGGCGGCCAAGGCCACCGGCTATCCCTTGCTGCTGAAGGCCTCCGCAGGCGGCGGCGGCAAGGGCATGCGCCGGGTGGATGCGCCAGCGGATCTGCAGGCCGCGGCCGAAGGCGCCCGGCGCGAAGCCGGTGGGGCGTTCGGGAGCACGGAGCTCTACCTCGAGCGCATCATCGCGTCCGCGCGGCACGTCGAAGTGCAGATCGTTGCGGATGCGGCGGGCACGGTTGCGGTCTACGGCTGTCGCGACTGCTCCATGCAACGCCGCAACCAGAAGGTGCTAGAGGAGTCGCCCGCTCCCGGCCTCGACGTGGCTACGTTGCAGCAGGCGGCGTCCAAGGCCGCGCGCGCGCTGGACTACCGCAACGCGGGCACCGTGGAGTTCCTCGTCGGGCCCGACGGCACCATCCTGTTCCTTGAGCTCAACCGCCGTTTGCAGGTGGAGCACCCCGTCACGGAGATGGTGCACGGCATCGACCTCGTCGCGCTGCAGTTGCGTGTGGCGGACGGCTACGTGTTCCCCGCCGACCACGCCGTTCCGCCGGCGCGGGGTCATGCGATGGAAGCGCGCGTGTATGCCGAGGATCCCGCCGCAGGCTTCATGCCCTCGCCCGGGACGCTGCTGCTCGTCGAAGCGCCGGAAGGTCCCGGCATCCGCGTCGACGCGGCCTGGCGAACCGGCATGCGCGTGACGCCGCACTACGACCCGATGCTGGCCAAGATCATCGCCCACGGCGAGACCCGCACCGAGGCGCTCGCGCGTCTGGATCGCGCCTTGGCCGACACCGTCGTGCTGGGCGTGCGCACGAACATCGCGTTCCTGCGCACCCTGCTCGCGGACGCCGACTTCCGCGCGGCGCGCCTCGCGACGGACGCGATCGACAAGCGCTTGGACGAGCTGGTCGCGCTCTCGGAGCCGGGTGCCGCGCCCGTGCTGGCGGCCATCCCCGCGGAGCTGCT
>JAQBWE010000268.1 GCA_027625315.1 Planctomycetota bacterium | reverse complement strand
CGGCCTGGCTCGCCGCCGATCGCGGCGAAGTGGCCGCGCGCCACGCCCAACTTGCCGCGCGCCTCGAGCCCGACAACGCGGCGCTGGCCGCGACGGCCGAGCAAGCCGTCGACCTCGCCCTCGCCTACCGCTTGCGCCCCCTCACGCGCCCCGCCGGCGTGTTCTCTGCGTTCCTGCTCGGCCTCATGCTGCTGGGCGCGCTCGGCAAGCGCCGTGAACGACGCCGCACGCGCGCCTACCTGGATTCACTCGGCGTCCGCGTGGGTGTGTGGGCCGACGGCGAGCAGCTCGGCTCTCCGTTCTCGGTCGCCCCGCGGACCGAGAACCTCACCGTAGACCTCTTCTTCCGCGGCCGGCACGGCATGGCCTGCCCCCGTCGTCCGGCGCAGATGCCGACGGTACACATCGCCTTCTCCAGCCCCGGCAGCAACCGCACAATGCGCCTGCGGCCGGTGCGCGACGTCACGGAGAGCGCCATTCGCGTGCCCGTCAGCCCGGAGACCCTGCAGCGCCTACTCGCCCAGCCGGGCGCCTGGCGCCTGCATGTGCGCGTGGGCGAGCGGCCCGTCTTGGCCGTACCGTTCGAAGTGCGCGGCCTCGCGGCCGCGGCCCACCCCCGCCACGCCCACGCCCTGAACTAGCCTCCGAGGGGCCTCCCGCGCGACGCTCTGATCCGCGCTACGCTGCGTGCGAGGGAAGTCACCGCGCGACACCGGCGTCCAACGCGGTACATCCGGTAGGAGAATCCCCGTGCGTCCCATGCTCTTCATCGCCGTTTTGGCACTTTGCTTCTTCGGCTCCGCGCTGACCGTTCCCCAGAACGTCGCCTACGCCGAGGGCGAAGATGCGTCGTTCACCATCGCCGACATCGAACTCGAGGCCTTGCTCAAACTTCTGCGCGACAAGACGGGCTACGCGCTCGTCTGGAATCCCGCCGACAAGAACATCCTCGGCAAGAGCGTGACGGGCTCCGCCACGTTCCGGGGTCAAGCGGACGAGGTCTTCGCGGCCGCGCGCGGACTCCTGACCTTCTATCAACTCGTCCTCGTCCCTGTGGGCTCGAAGGAGGAGCCTATCTACCTGGTCATGGATGCGCGGCAGACGAGCTCGATCCTGCGCATGAAGCCGGAGAGCGTCGAGCTCAACGAGCGCAACCTGGATCACTACGAGCACATGGACGGCCTGTTCGTCACCACGACGATCGAGGTCGAACACATGACGGACCTACGCGCGGCTCGCAACGCGCTGACGCGTGTCGTGACCGGCTCGAACATCGGCAACGTCACGGAAGTCCCCGACGCGAAGTCGTTCGTCGTGACCGACTTCGCACCCAACGTCGTCGCCATCTACCGACTGCTCCAGAAGATGGATCGCCCGAACACGTCGTCTTCCACCACGGTGGGCACGACGGTGATGATCGACCTCCAGCACGCCCAGGCGCGTGAGGTGGCGAGTCTGCTGAGCGCCCACTTCGCCGTGCAGCCTCAGGGGCCGCAGGCGGGCCGCGCCAACATCCCGACGGCGGGCCCGAGCGCGCCGCGGATCATGCCCGACGCGCGTACCAACCGCGTGCTCGTCACGGGCACGGAGGACGAGATCGCCCGCGTGCGCCACGCCGTGACGTTGCTCGACGTGCGCGTGCCCCAGCCGGCCACCGAAGTGCGCCTGGTTCGCCTCGAGCACATCGACGCCAACGAGGCAGCAGCCGTGCTGACGCAGCTTGTGCGCTCGTCGGGCACGCTCTGGTCCGGCGCGGACGCCCGGATCCTGCCTACGTTCGTCAGCCACAGCGAGACGAACGCGCTCCTCATCTCCATGGCCAGCAGCGACGTGGAAGCGGTGACCGCGCTCATCGCGCAGATGGACGTCAAGAAGTAGCGCCGCCACCGGCCGCGCCGGGGAGTACAACGGACGGCATGTTGACGCCCAGCGATCGCGACCTCCTGGATCGACGCCGCAAGTCCCTCCGCCACTTGAAGTTGGCCACGTGGGCGCTGCCCGTGCTCTGGGTGGGCGGCGTCATCTTCGCGCTCACGCGCTTTCCCGCCCTGGTGGACCCGGTGGGCGTGAGTGCGCAGCTGGACGGCGGGGTCATCGACTGGCCCCTGCTGCGGGCCCTGGCGCGGGTGGCACCGATGCTCTTCCTCGGGCTGCTGCTGCTCGTGAGCGTCACCGTGTTCATTTTCCTGCGCGGCGCCTGGCGGGAACACCGCCTGCTCCAGATGGTCGAGCGTGCGGAGCGGGGTAGCGTGTCGCCTCGAACGTAGTTCTCGGAGCGACGCGCCATGCCTGCCACCCCTACCCTCCCTACGGCCCGCAATCTGATTGACGGTGTGTTCACCGCCGCGGGGGCCGACGGGATCCCGATGTACGACCCCGCCACGGGCGAGGTCATCGGCCACGCACCGCGTGGTACGCGCGCCGACATCGACGCCGCGGTAGCCGCCGCGAAGCGCGCCTTCCCCGCCTGGGCAGCAACGCCCGCGCCCAAGCGCGCCGAGATCCTCTTCCGCGCGGCGCGCGTCATGGAGGAGCGCAAGGACGAACTCGCCCGGCTGGTCACGCGCGAGATGGGCAAGGTCAAGCTCGAGGCCGAAGGCGACGTGCAGGAGGCCATCGACATGGCCTACTACATGGCGGGCGAAGGCCGCCGTCTCTTCGGCGCGACGACCCCGAGCGAACTGCCCAACAAGTTCTGCCTGACGCTGCGCGAGCCGATCGGCGTGTGCGGCCTCATCACGCCTTGGAACTTCCCGGTGGCCATTCCCTCGTGGAAGTCGCTGCCGGCCCTCGTGTGCGGCAACACCGTCGTGATCAAGCCCTCTGAGGAGACCGGCGGCTGCGCGACGGCGTATGTCGAGTGCCTCATGCAGGCGGGCCTGCCGCCGGGCGTCGTGAACATCGTGCACGGCACGGGCGAGGTGGCGGGCGACGCGCTGGTGCGTCACCCGGACGTGCCGGTGCTCTCGATGACGGGCTCGAATGAGACCGGACGCTTGGTCGCACAGAACGCAGCGCCGATGCTGAAGCACCTGCACGTGGAGTTGGGCGGCAAGAACGGCATTATCGTGCTCGACGACGCGGATCTCGACTTCGCAGTGCAGGCGATCCTGTGGTCGGCGTACGGCACGAGCGGCCAGCGCTGCACCGCCGGCAGCCGCATCATCGTGCAGGCGGGCGTGCACGATGCGCTGCTCGAGAAGTTGGTGGCGGCCGCGAAGACGCAGCGCGTGGGCCACGGCTGGTCAGATGACGTGAATCTTGGGCCGGTGGTGCGTCCGGCGGCACTGGAGAAGATCGAGCGCTATGTGAAGATCGGCGTGGAGGAGGACGGCGCGACGCTGGCCTGCGGCGGGCGCCGGGCGGACGTGCCGGCCGAGTTGGCTGGGGGTTGGTACTTCGAGCCGACCGTGTTCTGCGACGTCACCCCGACGATGCGGATCGCCCAGGAAGAGATCTTTGGCCCGGTGACGGCGCTGATCCGGGTGCAGGACCTGGACGAAGCGATCGAGGTCTTCAACGGCACCCCCTACGGCTTGTCGGGCGCGATCATCACGCGCGACTTCGCCTCGATGATGAAGGGCATGCGTGCCTTGAAGTCGGGCATCGTGTACCTGCACAACGGCACCATTGGGGCGGAAGTGCACCTGCCGTTCGGCGGGGTGAAGGCGACGGGCAACGGCCACCGCGAGGCCGGCATCGCCGGCATCGACTTCTACAGCGAACTCAAGACGGTCTACATCGACTACTCGGGCGCCCTCCAGCGGGCGCAGATCGACTAGCGCGAGACTGAGAGCCCTAGCCGCCCGCGGCGTTGGTGCATGAATCCACCGGTGGCGGATCTACCCCCGGGGCTCTCGGCTTCAAGCTCCGATCGCCACGGACTCGGGCCTCCCGAGTCCCGTCATCCGG
>JAQBWE010000267.1 GCA_027625315.1 Planctomycetota bacterium | reverse complement strand
CGCGCTCGCCCAGTTCGTGGTGCATCCCTACGGCAAGCGGTTCGAGGCTGGCCCCGGGGTGCAGGCGACGTTTCGGGATGCCGGCCACATCCTCGGGTCCGCCGGCGTCCTCGTCGAGATCGATAACGGCCCGACGGTGTACTTCACGGGCGACATCGGCCGCCGCATGTACCCGATCCTGCAGGATCCTGAGCCGCTGCCCGCTGCCGACGTCGTGCTCTCCGAGTGCACGTACGGAGATCGCGAGCACGAGCCGGTGGACCTTGCGGAAGAGAAGCTGCGCGACGTCCTCGAGCGCGCGGTCGCGCAGCGCGGGAAGGTGTTCATTCCCGCGTTCAGCGTCGGGCGCACTCAGAACCTGATCTATGCCCTGGCTGCGCTTCGTGCCAAGGGCGCGATTCCCGAGATCCCGGTGTTCGTGGACTCGCCGCTTGCGGAGAAGGCTACGGAGGCGTTCGTCGCGCATCCGGAGTGCTACGACAGCGAGATCGAAGGTTTCCTCGCCGAAGGCGGGGAGCCGTTCTATCCGCCGTGGGTGCGCTACACCGCCGATCGCAACGACAGCATTGAACTCAATGACCGGCGCGGGCCATTCGTCGTGATCGCGGGCAGTGGCATGGCCGAGGGTGGGCGCATTGCGCATCACCTCAAGCACGGCCTCGCCGACGCCCGTAACACCGTCCTTTTCGTGGGCTGGTGCGCGCCGCACACCCTGGGTCGTCGAATCATGGACGGCGAGCCGCGCGTGCGCGTGCTGGGGCGCGAGGTCGACGTGCGGGCTGAGGTGCGCGTACTGCGCGCCTACTCCGCCCATGCCGACCGCGCCGAGTTGCTGCGCTTCCTCGCCCCGGCGAAGCAGCGGGGGAGTCGTATCTTCCTCGTGCACGGCGATGAGGACACCGCGCTCGCCTTTGCCGAGACGTTGAGGACCGACGGCCACCAGGACGTCGTCGTGCCCGAGGTCTACGCCCGCTATCCGCTCGCCTCGCCGCCCTCCGCTTGACCGCGGCGGGGCGGCTGCCCCAGCCGGGCCGGAATTCCGCACCCGAAGGGCTACGGCTGGCGTTTCCAATCGCAGACGAGCTTCACCCTATGCTGGAGGGTCGTCTGAATCCCGGGAGGCGCCCGTGCCGGTTTCGCGCATCTCCGAGCCCGTGCGTGCCTTTCATCCGCGGCTCCGCCTCGGCTGCGGCGTGCGTGTACCGGGCCTGCTGGCCGTGGGGCTGCTGCTCCTCGCCTTCGGTCCGTGCGACCGTGCGTGGGCACATGGCGGGCGCTTTCAGGGGCCGGGCGGGCGCGTCGCGCCGGGCGACCCGAGCACACCCCAGCCGGGCGCGCCGAGTCGCAATCGTCCCGTCACGACGCCGGGCAGCGGCATCCCGAGCACGAGCGGTGCGCTGCCCGACATCTACTGGGGCACGTGGTGGGCGCTCAATCAGTGGGCCTATCTTCCCGAGCGCGGCGAGGCACTGCGCCGCTGGCGCATTGCCACGGGTGAGACGAGCGGGCCTGAGCCGGAGCTGCTGAACGCCAAGCGCCGCGCGTTGCTCGCCCGCCAGGTGATCAAGCCGTTCCTGCTCGAGATGCTCGACCCGGAGAGCAAGCAGCGCGACACGGTGACCTCCGCCGCGATGATCGCCCTCGCCAAGGTCAGCGCTGACGATGAGACCCTGGAGCGCTTGTTGCGCACGGCGGAGAGCGCTGCGGCCACGCCGCTCGAACGGGAGTCGGCCGTCTTCGCCGTGGGGCTGCTGCGACGCTCCGATGTTGAGAGCCGCATCGACCCCATCAGCTTGGATCTCGCGCGAACGCGCCTCGCGGAACTTGTGCGCGACGCGAAGGCACCGATTCGTGCGCGCTGCTTTGCTTGCTTCTCGCTCGGCCTGCTGGCTGACCAGGGCTACGCGAGCCCGTTCAGCCGCGACGGGCGCATGGTCGTGCGCGAGCTGCTCGAGATCCTGCGCGATCGCCATAAGGACCCGGACCTGCCCGTGGCCCTCCTGACAGCGATTGCGATGCAGCCGCGGGCGGGCATTCCCTCCCAGGTCTACGAGGACATGGCCCGCGCCGCGGGCGGTGCGCATGTCTACGCGCGCGAGTGGTCACCGCTTGAGCGGGCGCACGCGCTCAGTACCTTCGTGAAGTTGCGTGGGCCGGGCTGGGTCACGCTGGCGCTGCGCTCCCTGGGCGACAAGCGGCTGCCGGAGCCCGTCCAGCGGGCGGCGCGTCTCGCGCTCGGCTCGAACGCGACGGAGCTCACGCCGGAGGAGCGCGTCGAGGCCGCGAAGATGTTGCTCGCGTCCGAGTCCGGTGCGCCGGATCACTTCAGCCAAGGGCTCGGGCAGATTGCCCTCGCGCGCGTGCTCAACGCGGACCTGCGGGACGGCTCCACCGCCGTGCTCGATGCGACAGCCATCGAGAGCGTGTTGATCGGGCGTGCGTCCAAGAGTTACGTCACCGTGCGCGGCTTTCACGCGCTGGCACTGGCGCTCTCGATTCGCGATGTGCGCGGCGTCCCCGCCCACGCTCCTGCCATCGGCGTCTTCATCAAGGCCGCCCGGGACACGCTGCTCGATGGCTACGATCGACCGAAGGGCGACAGCGATCTGCGCGGCGCCTACGTCGTCGCGCTCGGCCTGATCGGCGAGCGCGAGGCTCGGGGCCGGCTCGTCGAGGCCCTGGGTGAGCGCAACAGCGGACCCTCGTTGCGCGCGCGCGCCGCCATTGCCCTGGCCCAGATCGGCGCCTACGACGCCGAGGTCCGCGACGGCTTGCGCGGTGTGATCGCCGACGAGCGGCCGCTCGCGCCGCGCAGTGCTGCCGCGCTCGCCCTCTCGTTGCTCACGGGCGTGCCCGAGAGCGACACGCTCGTGCGGCAACTGCGCGCTGCGGACTCCCAGCGCGAACAGTTCCAGGCCGCCTCGGCGCTCGGGCAGCTCGACGACCCCAAGGCGTTGCCCGCGATCCTCGAGGTCGCGCGCAAGCACGAAGCCAACTTCGAGATGCGCGCGCTCGCCATCGCCATCCTCGGGCTTCTTGGAGATCCTGAGCCGACGCCCAGCCTGTTCCGTTTGACGCTCGACGCCAACTACATCGCGCGCACCGACGCCCTGAACGAGGCGTTCACCCTGCTCTAGGGAGGCGATGGTCGGCTGTCGCGGCGCCCGATCCGTGCTGCGGCGGTCTAGATCGGGGCGCGAAAGCGATCGCGCGGGGCGGCAAGCGCGCGACCCAATGCCTCCAAATCCCCACGTATCTGGGCGCTCGCCGCCATCGCGAGTCCAAACGCCAGCGCGCCCATGAGGCCGAGCGTCATGAACGCTCCGCCCATGTCGACCATGGAGTTGGGCCCAACGGCGAGCAGCACGACGGAGGCGAAGGGCACCACCGTGCAGCCCGCGAAGTACCAAGCCAAGCGTCGTCGCAGGCGCAGCATGCGGGCGGCGTTTTCCTCGTCGACATCGCCCGGCACGATCAGTCGGGGCAGGAAGACGCGCGCCACCACGGCGTGGATGAGGAAGAAGCTGAGCGTGGCGGCCAGGAGTCCGAACATCGCGTTGGACACGCTGAAGTTGAACCACGCCTGATGGTCGGCCGTGCCGTCCTGCATGTGCTGCCAGGCGGGAAACACGAGTCCGCCGATGATCCAGAGTGGCAGGATCACGCCTGCCATCGTGCCTCCCAGGCGCAGACCGCGCTCGCGGGCCTTGCTGCGCGCCTCGGGCTCGGTCGGTTCGCCCTTGACGCGAGCACGCAGTACGCGGCGCAGGGCCCAGCCGACCCAGGCGAAGATCGCGATGCCCAGCGGGAACGCCAAGCCGTTCACGATCGTGACCTGCTGCATGAACGCGTCGAGCTTCTCGTCGGGCACGACGGCCTTGACGTTGAAGCTCACGTTCAAGGCCGAGAGCAGGGCATTGGGCACCAGCACGAGGC
>JAQBWE010000266.1 GCA_027625315.1 Planctomycetota bacterium | reverse complement strand
AGCACCGGCACGCCCGCGGCGAGGCCCTCGAGGACCGGCAGGCCAAAGCCCTCGCCCAGCGACGGGTACGCCAGCACCGCCGCGCCGCGCACGAGGGCTGCGGCGCGCGTACGATCGACGGCGCCCAGGAAAGTGACGCCCGGCAGCGCCTGCGCCCGGGCGATTACCGCGGCCGAGTCCCAGCCGGCGGGTCCGGCCACGACGAGTCGCGCGTCGGGCTGCGCCACGCGCACGGCCTCGAACGCATCCAGCAGGCGGCCCAAGTTCTTGCGCGGCTGCACGGTACTGAGGAAGAGCACATAGCGCCCGAGGTCCGTCGCCGGCGCCGCGGCGGGCAGGACGGGCACACCGTGGGGCACGACACGCACGCGGTCAGCCTCCGCGGCGGTGTGGGCCAGCACCTCCGCCCGCACGCGCTCGGTCGGCACCAGGATCCGCACCGCACGTTGCACGAGATCAGCGGTCACCCGCGCGAGTCGGCGACGTAGCCGCGCCGGGTAGCACGCCGGCAGCGTGTGGAAACACACATCGTGGATGGTCGCCACCAGGGGCGCGCGGCTCGCGCGCAGCGGGGCGTAGTCGGTAGCGAGCAGGACGTCGACGCCCCCGAGCATCCGGTCGGCGCCGTAGCCCGCTCTCGAGGCGAGCGCGAGGACCGGCGCGGGGACGCGGCGGCGGCGCAGCCGCGCGCCGGCGGGCGCAAGGTGCGTGCCGCTGGGCTGCCGCAACCGATGCCCAAAGAGTTCGAACGAATCGCCCGACCCGAGCGCCGCGAGCGCGTCGGTCAACTCCCGCACGTAGACCCCGATGCCGCCCGCCGAGGCCAAGGCCGGCCGAAAGTCGATCCCGATGCGCATGGCGGCAAGGTACCTCGCCTCAGGAGCCCGACGGCCCTGGCCAATGTGGAGTGGCCCCCGAGGTTCACGGAGAATGAGCGGCGCGGGCGCCACGCGGCCTTCCTACGCGGCGCCCCCAGGCTCTTCAGACGACCGCTTCGGCCACGTCCACGCGGTCGGTACGCCATGTGCCGCGAGGAATCCCTGCCCGGGAACGCGCTCCCGTCGTCCCTGCCGCGAGGAACCGGATCCCCGATGCCCGCAGAACAGAACTGCCCACACCCCCCAGCGCTACCTCGTCGGCGATTCCTCGGTCTGGCGGGCGTACTCGTGGCCGGAGCGCTAGTAGCCCTCGTGGGCTGCGGGGAGCCGGAGCCGGTTGCTCCCACCGCGACAGGCGGCGCAATGAGCCGCGGAGGGTACGACGCGGATGGTCAGTTCCTAGGCTCTCCGACTCAGGCCCAGCGCCGACCCAACATCGTGATCGTGCTGATTGACACCCTGCGGGCCGATGCGGTCGCGCACATGCCGTACCTCAGGAGCCTCGCGGCCCAGGGCGTGAGTTTCCTCGATGCGACGGCGCCGACGTCGTGGACCCAACCGTCCATCACGAGCCTGCTCACGGGGCTGCTGCCCCACAAGCATGGCGCGGACACGCCTGGTGACGCCCGCCCCCTGCCGGGGGCGATCACCACGTTTCCGGAAGTTCTAAGGCGCGCCTACGGTTACCAGACCGCCGCCTTCATGGGCGGCAAGTGGTTCGACGACTCCCAGGGCACGCTCCAGGGCTTCGAGACGCGCCACGGCGACTACCTACTTCGGGGCGCGACGGAAATCTTGGCGCCTTGGGTGG
Source organism: Planctomycetota bacterium (assembly GCA_027625315.1). Lineage (GTDB taxonomy): Bacteria > Planctomycetota > PLA2 > PLA2 > JAEUHO01 > JAHEIK01. The sequence continues at coordinate 2,271 of JAQBWE010000266.1, read as the reverse complement.
CCAAGCGAGTCCAGCAGGCGCCCCAACTCCTGTTCCTGCACACGTACGAGGCGCACGACCCCTACGGCGCGCGCAATCATCCCTGGCCGGTCCGCGCGCCGATCCACCCTCAGGCCCACGCGGTGGCCGCGGGCGGCGACGTACCCGCCGACCGCTGGCAGGAGGTCTGGCAATTCCTGACGGATACCGTCGCGCGCGAGACCGTTCGCGGCCAGCGCGATCGGCAGGCTCTCAACCGGATCGTCCAATGGACTCTACGGGGCTGCGAACTCGACCCGCGCCCGGACATCCTCGAACGCCTGCGCGCGGAGTACGAGCAGGGGGTGACTTGGGTAGACGGCAACCTGCGCACGACGTGCGAGTGGCTCAAGGCGCAGGGCGTACTCAACGCCGAGTCGATCCTAGTTGTCACGTCCGATCACGGCGAGGCGTTTGGCGAGCACGGGATGATCGGCCACGGCCGCCGGCTGGACGATGAGTTGGTCCGGATTCCGCTGATCATCCGCGGGCCTGGCCCGTTCTCGGGTGGGCGCACCGTGTCCGGCACCGTCGGCCTGATCGATCTCTTCCCGACCCTGCTGGACTACATGGGCGCTGAGGGCATCCCCGGAGTAGACGGTCTGTCGGTATTGGCTGGCCTCAAGGCCGGCGAAGTCCGCGATCGCCCGGTTGTTAGCGAGGTCCGCGCCGTGCCGCAGACCCTGGGTGAGCCGCGGTCCTGGGTCCGTACTGCGCTCCGCACGACGCGCTGGAAGTGGGAGCTCGTCTACGACGTCGGTGACGGCACGCTGGCTGAGCACGTGTTTGACCTCCATGCTGACCCGGGCGCGATGCGCGACCTGGTGACAGCAACAGGTGAACTACCTGCGGCCCTGACCAGCGACCCCCTGCTCTGCGGAGAGATCGAAGCGCTGCGCGATCGCTGCTGGGGTGAAGCCCGCGCCACCGCGGCGCGCGCGTATTCGCTATACGGCGTGGATGTGGGCCCGCTCGTCACGGAGCGTCCGGCGTCGTGCTGGCCTCGCGATACGGCGCCGCCCGTCATTCCACCCGCGCCGCCCCGGTAGTCGCCATCTGACTGGAGACGCCCTCCGACCGGAGTCATTCGTGCGGACGCACTCGTCCCCGGCGGGACGACTCTACCGATACATGCTCTACCGATACATGAACGTGAAGTGCGGCACGTCGTCGCGCAAGCCAAGCGCGCGATCGAGCACCTCAAGCAGCATCTCGGGATTGCGGGCGAGCGTGGTCACGGCGTCGAAGCCGCGGTCCGCCGCGCGCACTCGCGCCGCCTCGCGTAGGTAGGCCTCACGATCCGTGACGGCGCCCACTTCGTGCCCGCCCGATTTCGGCACCAGCCGTGCCATCAAGCGCACGGCCTCATGACCCAGGCCGAGCCGCCGCTCCTCAGGGCCGCGATCCCAGCGCGCCTTGGTGAGCAGCCACGACTCGTGCGAGCGCGCGAGCCGATCCCGCAGCTCTTCCGGCAGGCGTCGGAGATCCCGATCGAGGTAGTCGCGCAAGGCGGAGAACTGACCGGGGGAGAGTTGCAGCGCCTCGCCTCGTCCGAGCGAGGCGAGGAACACGACCGTCTCGAGGTACGCCTGGGCGCTGAGGTCCTTCACTTCGGGGATGCCAAGCCACACGACAACATGTCGCCGCTCCAGCACATGGCGCATGATGCGGTGCGCCGGATCGTCTGGCTCCGCCTGGAGGTGCCCGTCAAGCGTTTGGCGGAAGGCCCGTAGACAGCCACGCACGCCTCGATCGTTGCAACAGCGCGCGCAGCGGCGCATCTCGACGATCATGTCGGCCAGGGCGAGGAAGCGCTCGCGCCGCTCCGCGCCGGCTGAGCGGAAGCGCTCCTCCAAGGCCACGCGCAAGGCGACGGCGGTGTCACCGGGCAGGGCCATGTCAAACGCGGACTCGAAGAGGTCTAGGAACGCGTAGAGATGCCCGCGCGCCAGATGCGGTGAGCCCTCGACCAACAGGTCACTCGGCGCGCCCTCGCGAAACCGCGGATCGAAGCCCGCCTCTTCGGCGTCGGCGTCGGCGCAGCACGGCGCCGGGCCGCTGAGACCCGCGACGAGGATGCACGGCAGGAGCAGACACGCGAGCAGGGCGGTTCGAAACGGCATCGCGCGGCATTCTCGCACGACTTGCGCGCAGCGCCCGAACCCGATCCAACCCTCCGTGTATGCGCTCACCTGTCCCGCCGAGCACGTACGGCTTCGTGGATGCGGGGCGTGGGATTGCCGTCGTCGTCCT
>JAQBWE010000265.1 GCA_027625315.1 Planctomycetota bacterium | reverse complement strand
CGGGGTAGGGCCCCCGCGAGGACGACGACGGCAATCCCACGCCCCGCATCCACGAAGCCGCACGTGCTCGAAAGGACACCTGAACGCATACGGACGGCGCTAGAGGATGGTCTTGCCGAGGGCGCTGAGAATGAGTTGGACGGCGAGCTCGGCGGTGGCGTTGCGGGCGTCGAGCGTGGGATTGAGCTCGACCATGTCGAGTCCAACCAGCCCGCCGTGCCGGGCAGCCGCCTCGCAGATGTAGTGCGCCTCGCGGTACGTGAAGCCACCCGGTACGGGCGAACCGACGCCGGGCGCATAGCGCGGATCAACGCCGTCGAGATCGAACGAGAGGTGGAAGCCGCCCGTGCCGGTCGTGACGATCTTGAGGGCGTCGCGCACGCAGGCGGCCAACCCACGCTCGTCGATCTCGGTCATGGTGAACACGCGCACGCCAGTTTCCGTCACGATCTCGCGCTCGCGTCGATCCACGGAGCGCACGCCCAACATGGCGACGTGGGCGGCGTCCACGGCGGGCTCCGGTCCGGCCAGCGATGCGAGGTCCGGCAAGCCTCTGCCCAGGAGGTGCGAGACGGGCATCCCGTGGATGTTCCCCGACGGGCTCGTCTCGGGGAGGTTGATGTCGGTGTGCGCATCAATCCACAACAAGCCCAGCTTCTCGCCACGGCTTCGGTGGTGCAGGGCCTGACCGCTCACGCTCCCCATCGCGATGGAGTGGTCACCGCCGAGGACGACCGGAAAGGACCCGCGCGCCCGAGCTTCCTGGACCAAGCCCCGCAGGCGGCAGCAGACATCGAGGATCTCAGAGTGGTAGCGAGCGTTGGCCGCTCCGACCTCGACCGTTTCGGGCTCCCGCGTATAGACGGAGCCGAGCTCCTCGACGGGACGACCCAGGGCGGCGATGCGCTCGGACACGCGGGCCACGCGAATGGCCGAGGGCCCCATGTCCACGCCGCGGCGTCCGGCGCCAAGGTCCATGTGCACCGAGATCAAAGCCGCGGCCTGCACCGACACGTGGGGCCCCCTTTCGGACTAGACGCGCTGTTCGAGCGCAGTCAACTGCGAACTGAACTCGGGAATCGCGCCGTAGCTCGCGCGCATCTCCCCGAGCTTCTTGCGCGCCTTCGCCTTGCCCGAAGAGGAGAGAATCGAATCGAACTCGGCTCGGTCGTTGCGCCACTTGGAGCGCGCCGTGTCGAGCACGTCGTCAGTCTTCAGCTGCAGAGCGTTGCGGAACTCCGTGTAGTTCTCGGAGGTCATGATGAAGCGGTAGGCGTTCTGGAGGTAGTCCAAGCGCTGATAGGCCGTGCCGTAGCGGCGCGCCGACACGTCAATGTCGTGATCGGCCGAGATGGCTGGCATGACATTCATGGAGCGTAGGTTCGCGTCGCGATTCTCCGTCATGCAGTCGCGCAGGTGGACGTAGTCGGACTGCTCACCGGCCATGAGGGCCCGGGCCGCCGCCGTATTGGGATACTTCAGCAAGAACTCGCGCAGGAGCGCAGCGACGTCGCTTTCGGAGAGCGCGTCCTTCGCCCGGAAGCCGCCCCGGCGCCGGCCGGTGACGGCCTGCTTGCGGTAGATCTGGTAGTCGAAGTACTTGCTCGCTTCTTCCTCGAACAGCGCGTCAGCTCGCGCCACGACCGCCTTGCGCCAGTCCTCCATGCCCTTGACGACAGCCCAGTAGTGGTCCCCGCCGGGATCTGAGTGCGTCTCGGCGTACTTCAGGGCCTCTTCGTAGCGACCGCTGTCGGCCATCTTGCCGGCCTTGATGAACACGGACTGATTGTCGCTGGAGCCACCGGCGAACATCGCGAACATGATGATCATGAACGCCCCCGCGCCGAGGATGCCGAGCAGAACAATTGTGCCGCTGCCGGACTTGCGGCGCGGCGGGGGCGCATCGTCGTCGTAGTCATCGTAGTCGTCGTAGTCGTCATCGGACCGACGAGCGCGGCCCGGGGCGCCACCCCGGCGGGCACGCGAAACCACGGGTGTCTCGGCCGCGGGCGCGACGGATTGAAACGTGTCCGCGGGAGTCAGGACGACCGCGGCCGCGGGCGGCCCTGAAACGGCGCGCGCGGGCGCGGCCAGGACGCGCGGCTTGACCGCGATGCCCGCGGCCGGAGATCCTTGGGCCGCGCCGGCGGCCTCGAAGCGAACTGACGCCTCGCCGACCGTGACGACATCACCGTCCGACAGCCAGTGCTGGTTGCGGAAGCGACCGTTGACGAGGCTGCCGTTCTTCGACTCTAGGTCGATGAACTTCCAGTGGCCTTGCAAGCGCCGGACGACCGCATGCATCTTGCTGGCCGCTCCGCCGTGCAGTTGCACTTGGTTTGCGGCGCCGCGGCCGAGACCGACCTCGTCCTCGAAGATCTCGTAGACGGCCTGATCGCCGTTTTCAGTGATGTGAAGCTTGGGCACCTGGGTCGTCTCCCGTGTCGGTGGTCACTATCGCCCGGGGGCGGGCCGCATGCCACCCCGGCCGCGGTCGCCGCGGTCGCGGACGCCAGTGTCCGGCTGGATCTCGGGTCCCCCACCGCCTCCGGTTCCGAAGTTCTGCGTGAAGTTGCGGCCACCCAGGCCCGAGCCCAGGTCGATCCAGCCGGAGAGGATGTTCCGATGGTGGCCGCTCGAGTGGATCCACATCTGATGCGCCGTGTCGGGACTGCCCGACATCGCGATATTCTCCGAGTACCCGAAGCCCTGATAGCCCTCTCGCTGCATGCGGTCGGCCGGCCCGGTCGCGCCGCGCCCCTGGCCCGGATCGGGCGGTGCTTGGTGGGCGAAGTAGCCGCGCTTGCTCATGTCCTCGCTGTGTAGGCGTGCGGCCCGCGTGAGCCGGTTGTCGATGCGCACGGCCCGGAGCGGCATGGTGCTGTCGAGCGTCGCCTGGTCGAGAATCTGGACGACGTTGTCTTTGGTGATCGACGCGTACGGCGCGGAGCCCGGTGTCACGTTGGCCGTGAAGCCGATCAGCATGCGGTACTCGTTGGTCACCTCGACCTGACGCATCTCGGGGGGCCGGGCCTCCTCCGTGCGCGCGGGGTTGTACTCCCCCATCACCCAACGGTTGTAGGCCAGCAGCTCCTTCTCCATGTCGTTGCGGTAGTAGGTGCGGATCGTCAGGCGCTCACCCGTGGCGTAGCGCGCGAACGGCTCCATGCGCTTGCGCAGTTCCGCCGTATCGATCGCTTTGATCTCGAGCTCGAGGAGCACGGCGTCCCACGCATCCAGACTCTTGGCCAGCTTGCCATCGCGCTCGATCGACACGACATAGGGATCGTCCCAGATGTCGCGCGCTACCTTCACCCGCCGGTCGATCTCGCCCTGCACAGCCCAGTAACGCGCGTCCTTGTCCGCGGGATACGGATAGTGCGTCGTGTTGAAAATCGCACGCAGTGCGTACTTGCGCTTGTCGTCCAGATCGTCGCGCATGGATTGGAGCTTCGCGAGCTTCCTGAACGCCGGGTCCTTCTCCACCAGGTCCAACAGGCGATCGGCCTCGGTACCCAGGAACGCAACGCGCTCCTGAGTCTGGCGCCGCGAGACGCCCTGCGCATCCAGGATCTCGCCCTTGTAGGCCGCGTAGCCGCCCTCGGGCACGACGCTGAGTCCGTAGAGATGACGCGCGACGAGCGCGTTCGTGCGCTTGTCCGCTGCGCTGTTCTCAAACAAGGGCAGCAAGGCCCCCACGAACGCTCCGCGCTCCCCCAGGTTGGCCGCGAGCAGCGCCACCGCATGGCTCTGCTCCGGCGTGCTCCGCGTGGGCGTGAGCAGCGCCAAGACGTCCGCTGCGGGCAGATCCGCCCAGGTGTGGACCGCTGAGCCGCGGCTCTTCGACTCGAGCGTTACGCCGCCCTCGTCGGCCGCCTCCACGTTCCACGTGCCCGACGTCAGCTTGCGCCGCGGCTTGGTCTCGCTCCCGGCTCGCGTGGCGAGCTCGGTCACGAGGCTCAGGATGTCTTCGACCTCCGCCAGCC
>JAQBWE010000264.1 GCA_027625315.1 Planctomycetota bacterium | reverse complement strand
CAGTCAGCCGTCCGGCAGTCAGCCGTCCGGCAGTCAGCCGTCCGGCAGTCAGCCGTCCGGCAGTCAGCCTTCGGGCAGTCAGCCTTCGGGCAGTCAGCCGTCCGGCAGTCAGCCGTCCGGCAGTCAGCCTTCCGGCAGTCAGCCGTCGGGTAGTCAGCCGTCGGGTAGTCAGCCGTCCGGCAGTCAGCCTTCTGGCAGCCAGCCTTCCGGCAGTCAGCCTTCTGGCAGCCAGCCTTCCGGCAGTCAGCCGTCCGGCAGTCAGCCCACCCCCAAGCTGGAGAGTGCGCTGGATGCGATGAAGCGCGCAGAGGACGCCCTCAGCAAGGGGGACCTGGACAGCGGCGCGAAGGCTCAGGCTGAGGCCTTGGCGGCTCTCAATCAGGCCCAGCGGAGTGCCGAGGAGGCCCGGCGGGACCTCGCCGACAAGGAGGCCGCCGCACGCCGAGCGCTCGAGGAGGCGCAGCGGCGACTGGCCGACAAGACGGCGAAAGCGGCCGAAGAGGCGCGGCAGCTGACCCCCGCGTCGCCGGAGGGTCGCACCCAGGCCGCGGAGGCCGCGTCCGCTCTGCAGCAGGCCCAGCAAGCGATGCAACAGGCCGCGCAGAAGTCGAGCGGCGGCGACAGCAAGGGCGCCAGTGGGAGCCAGCAGCAGGCTGAGGAAGCACTCGATAAGGCGGAGAAGGCCCTCGACGAGCTCTCCAAGGAGGGTGGCAGCTCTGAGGACAGCGCCGAACGCCTGAAGGAGCTCAAGGCGGAGCAGGACCGCGTGCGCGAGGACCTCAAGCGTCTGGAAGAGATGCTCAAGGAGGCGGAGGCCGAAGAGGCCCAGCAGAACGCGCAGCAAGCCAAGCAGTCCATGGAAGAGTCCTCGGACCAGATGTCACAGGGCTCGGCCGGGGGCGCTCAGCCGAAGGCCGAGGAAGCGCGCGAGTACCTCGAGGAGATGAAGAAGCAGCTCGAGGACGAGAAGCGCCGGTACGAAGCACTCCAGCAACAGGAGATGCTCTTCCAACTCCTCAAGGACCTCAAGAAGTACAAGGAACAGGAAGAGGCGCTCCGCGCCGCCACCGCACCCTTGGTCGAAGCGCTGGAGCGCAATGAGCGCCTCACGCGGCCTGAGAAGCAGCAGGCACGCAGGCTCGGTGACGAGCAGGTCGACCTCGCGACCGGCGTCGAGGAACGTCAGAAGGCCGTGGCGGAGGAAGGCTCGATCGCCTTCGCCTCCGTGCTGGAGGAGGTCGGCCTCGACATGCGTCAGATCGCCGAGATGCTGCACGGCAGCGACCTCGGTCCGCTCGTCCTGGGTATGCAGGACGAGGTGATCCACCGCCTGGACGGTCTCATCGGCGGCTTCACGGACGCCATCGAGCAGAAGGCCGAAGAGGGTGGCGGGCCGCCCCCGGATGGTCAGTCCGGCAAGCCGCCGCTCGTGCCCGGCATCGTAGAGATCAAGTTGCTGCGCAGGCTGCAGCAGGATCTGAACGTGAAGATCGACAGTTTCTGGAAGCGCAACCCGAGCGTGCAGCGCCAGGAGGTCGATGACCTCCAGCGCCGCTTGCTGGAGCGCTTCTCCCACCAGCAGGCCCGAGTCGAAAAGGCGTTCAGGGAGCTGTATCGACAGATCTTCCCGGACGAAGGCGGCGCGGGCGAGCCCGGCGGGCCTGACGGCCGCTGACCCCCGGGCGAAAGGCCCGGGTCCGCTACCCAGGAGCGTTTGCCGTCCCAGCCAACGCCTCCCCTTGTGGCATAATCAACGTGATAGGAGACCTCCCATGAAGTTGCGTAGCATCGCTCTGGCCCTGGCATCGGCCTGTGCGCTCGCCCTCACCGCCGCCACCGCGCGCGCGGAAGACGGGGCCGGGCAAGACACCAAGGCCAAGATCAAGGCCAAGATGGAGAAGATCCTCGAGCTCATGAAGGCCAACGAGAAGGCCTTGATCGAGCTGAGCGTCGGCAACGAGGCGCAGCCGAAGCGCGTCGACGTCGGCGTGCCGCCCCCCGAGGGCGAAGCCGGCGGCGCGTCGGGGTCCGAGGGCAGCAGCGGCGCCGCTGGTGCCGGTGGTGGCGATGCTCGGAAGAAGCTCGATGACCTGCTGCGCATGCGCGCGGGGGGCAGCGAGATTCCGTCCGAGCTCAAGCAGCTCGTCGAGATGATCCCCACCTGAAGCTCCTGCTCGGGCCAGTTGGGCTCGCAGAGTGAGAGCAAGGGCGAGAAGAAGCCGGACGGTTCGCAGGATGGCCAGAGCCAGCCGCGCGATACGCGCAAGGAGATGGGCGAGCAGGGCCAGAAGAACGGTCAAGACGGGGGCAACGGTCAAGACGGGGGCAAGGAAGAGTCGAAGACCGATGCCAAGACCCCGCGCGATCCGGCCGACCGCCTGAAGGAAGGCCGACGCACGGACGAGAACGGCGCGGAGCAGCCCAAGCGGGATGACGACGTGCCGCCGTGGTTCGCCGCGCTGCCGCCTGAACTTCGCGACGCCATCGATGCTGGCCGGGGCGAAGAGGTCCCCGCCCGCTATCAGGACCTCATCCGCCGCTACAACCTGTGGTTGCAGCAGCGTCGTGGATCGTCGGGTCGCTAGGACGGGCCCTTAGAAGAGGCAGGCTTGTCGGGCCGCCAGGCGCGACTAGGACAGGGTTGCCACACGAGCGCCGCCGGGCGCGTAGACTGAACAGACCCCGAGCGCGCCGCCACGGGTGGCGCGCTCGGTTTCGTTTTGGAGGTTCGCGTCTTGCGCTTGGTCCGCTCGCTCCTCCCCCGCCTCCTGCTGCTTGTGCTCGCCGCGGGCGCGCTGTGCCTGCTGAGTACGGCCGAAGCGCGCGACGAGGGCGCGGAGCGAGGCACGCCTGAACCTGAGCACCGCCGGGCCGAGCGCCACGCCGCGATTCGGCGTGGCTGCGACTTCTTGTGCGGCGCGCCCGGCAGCGTGCCGGCCACGCCCACGTACAGCGGCAAGCAGCGCCCTGACGGCGCGTTCGGTGACGACCGCGCCGTCGTGGCGTTGACGGCCATGGCTGCGTTGGCCCTCATGGCGGACGGCTCCACTGACGGCCGTGGGCGTCACGGCATGGCCGTGCAGCGTGCGATCGATTTCTTGCTGAAGCTGATCGAGACCCCGAAGCCAGGCGGGCGCTATCCCGAGGGCTACTTCTGGCATCCGCACGACACGACCAGTCGGATGCACGGGCAGGGCTTTGCCACCTTGACGCTGGCCACCGCGCTGGGAACGAGCCGCGGCAAGCGAGCCACGCGCATCCGCACGGCGCTGATCAAAGCCATCGAGTGCATCGAAGGCGCGCAGACGCGTCACGGTGGATTTGGCTACCAGCCCGTGCCGGCGCACGACCATGAAGGCAGCGTCACGGTCGCGGTCGCCCAAGGCCTACGCGCGGCGCGCGATGCGGGCATCACGATCAGCAACACGACAGTCTCAAAGGGACTGGGCTACCTCAAGAGCAGCCAGAAGAAGGACGGCTCATTCCAGTACAGCCTGAGCCAAGAACAGTCGTCCTACGCGCTGACTGCGGCGGCGCTGTCGTCGTTCTTCCTCTACGGCACGTACGGCGACGACGACAAGCTGACGGTGTCGCGCGGCATCCAATACCTGCGCGATCGTCTGAGCGGCTCACCTGAGGTGAGCTGGTACTACTACGGCCACTTCTACGCCGCGTGGGCCTGCTGGCAGTGGGACGGCAACACGTGGGACAACGACGGCAAGAACCTGTGGGCCTGGTGGCAGAGCCGCGTGTATCCGCACTTGCTCGACCGTCAGGTCGGCTCGGGCGCATTCGAGACGTACCCTGGTCGTTACAACTACGGCCCGGTGCTGAGTACGTCCTTCGCGATCCTGACGCTCGCGATTCCCGACGAGACCATCCCCATCTTCCAGCGCTAGCGCTTGGGGTAGGCGTTCACCGGTCCCGCCGAGCACGTGCGGCTTCGTGGCTGCGGGGCGTGGGATTGCCGTCGTCGTCCTCGCGGGGGCCCTAC
>JAQBWE010000014.1 GCA_027625315.1 Planctomycetota bacterium | reverse complement strand
ACGACGGCAATCCCACGCCCCGCATCCACGAAGCCGCACGCTGCTCGTGAGGACCCGTGAGCGGATACGTCGAGGGTTGCGCCGGGGGCGGTGCTAGACCGTGCCTTCCGCCGAGGCCAGCGCGCGGCGCGCCACGGCGGCCACGTTCTCGGCCGTGAAGCCAAACTTCTCCATCAGCACGCCGGCCGGCGCACTGGCACCGAAACGGTCCAGCGTGACCAGGGCCCCGCGCGCTCCGACCCAACGATGCCAGCCGAGCGAGCAGCCTGCTTCCACGCCAACGCGCACATCGCAACCACCGAACACGGCCTCGCGCTCCGGGGCTGCAAGCGCCTCAAACGCCTCCCAGCAGGGCATCGAGACAACCCGCGCGGCCACCCCTTCGCGGAGCAGGGCCTCCGCCGCGGCGAGGCAGATCCCGACTTCCGAGCCGGTGGCAAGCAGTACGACGTCAGGCTTCAGCGCGCCCTCGCGGAGCACATAGGCCCCGCGGTGCAGCCCTGCGGCTGCGCCATGCGCGCTGCGATCGACCACGGGTAGACCCTGGCGCGTGAGGCAGAGCACCGTCGGTCCCGCGCGCTGCAGCGCCAGTCGCCACGCTTCGACGGTCTCGGCGGCATCCCCCGGCCGCACGACGTGCAGCCCCGGCATGGCCCGCAGGCTGGCCACGTGCTCCACGGGTTGGTGCGTCGGACCGTCTTCGCCGACCCCGATGGAGTCGTGCGTAAACACGTACACCACCGGCAGTTTCATGAGCGCGGCGAGCCGGATGCTCGCGCGCATGTAGTCGCTGAACACGAGGAAGGTGCCACCGTAGGGGCGCATGCCGCCGTGCAAGGCCAGTCCGTTGAGCACGGAGCCCATGCCGTGTTCCCGCACGCCGAAGTGCAGCGTGCGGCCCTCGAAGCGGCCGGGCGTCACATCCTGCGCGCCCGCGATGGTCGTGTTGTTGCTACCGGCGAGATCGCAGGACCCGCCGATCAGCTCGGGGATCGTGGCACCCAGGGCCGCCAACGTCTTGCCCGATGCCTTGCGCGTCGCCACGGAGCTGCCCGCGGAAAACGAGGGCAGGGCTGCGTCCCAACCCTCGGGCAGCGCGCCGGACAGGCGGCGTTCGAACTCAGCGGCCCGCTCCGGCTCCGCGATCGTGAAGGAGCGGCTCGTCTCCAGCCACGCGCGGCGGGCACTCGCCCCCCGCTGACCGACGGATCGCATGTGGTCGCGAACGTCATCCGGGACAAGGAAGGCCGCGTCCTCAGGCCAACCAAGAGCCGCCTTGGTGAGCCGGATCTCAGCCGCACCCAGCGGCGCGCCATGGGCGTCGGATGTGTCTTGCTTGTTGGGGCTGCTCTCGCCGATGTGGGTCCGGCAACAAACCAGCGTCGGCCGATCCGTCACCGCTGCGGCCGCTTCAGAGGCGTGCACATACATCTGGGCATCGCCCGCGGTCTCGAGGCGGATCACATGCCAGCCCAGGCTCTCGAACCGACCGCCCACATCTTCGCTAAACGACAGGTCTGTCGCCCCGTCGATCGTGATGCGGTTGTCGTCCCAAAACACACACAACTTGCCGAGGCCCAAGTGCCCAGCCAAGCTGGCCGCCTCCGCCGCGACACCCTCCATGAGATCGCCGTCACTGGCGATTGCCCACGTCCGATGGTCGACGAGCGTGTGCGCATCGCTGTTGAAGCGCGCCGCCAGCATTCGCTCCGCGAGCGCCATGCCCACGGCGTTGCCGATGCCTTGGCCGAGCGGGCCGGTCGTCGTCTCCACGCCGGGGGCTTCGCCGTACTCGGGATGACCGGCGGCCCGGCTGCCCCACTGGCGGAACGCGCGGATGTCGTCCAGCGAGAGGTCATAGCCCGTCAGATGCAGCATGGCGTACTGCAGCATGCTGGCGTGGCCACAGGACAGCACGAAGCGGTCGCGATCCGGCCAGGCGGGATCCGCCGGGTCGTACTTCATGACCTGCGTCCAGAGGGCGTACGCGAGGCGCGCAAGGCCCATCGGGGTGCCAGCGTGACCCGAAGCCGCCTGCTCGACGGCATCCATCGCGAGGGTCTTCACCGTGGCGACCGTGCGGTCGGCCAAGGAACGGTTCTGGGCAGGGTCGTCGGTCAAGGTTCCGGCTCCCGTAGGCAGGGTCTCGGAGCGCACGTCGGGCATGGGCGGCCTCCCGAGGCGGATCCTACCCGGCCATCCCCCCTACCCAGAACCCGGCCCGTGGCCTTGCAGCGCCGGCCCCGAGCGCGCCCCCTCAGCGCCCGTCAGCCGGGGCGCCACCCCCGCCGCCGGTGACCGGCGGCATCATCGGCACATAGGGTTCCCGCGTCGTGCGCTTGAGAAACAGGATCGCAAAGCACGTCTGCGTGATGGCGGACTCCGTCGAATCGGCTGGGCGCACGGTGCCGTCGGGCTCCTTCCAGCCGCCGGTCTTCTCCTGCGCGCCGAGCAGGTGCTCACCCCCCTCGCGGTACCAGTCGTGCTTACCGAAGTAGCGGGTGCCGATCTTCAAACCAGCCCGCTCGAGGCCGTAGAGGTAGTAGTAGTGCCACTGGGATGCGCCGCCGGGAGTCGGATTCTCCTCGACGCTGAAGTTCTCGCCCAGCCAGACCATGCCGCTCAGCAGGCCACGATCGATGCGGCCCCGCAGTTCCTGTTCGAGCTTCTTCTCAAGCCAGAGATGCTCCTTGCACATGGCGAGGCACGTGAGTCCGGCCGCCGTCATCGAACCCGTCGGCAGCTCTGTGTCGCCCGGCAGATAGGTCCACGGCCGCGAGAGCGCGTTGCCCACGGTCGTGAAGCGCGGCGGATCGTCGTAGCCGGGCTCCCAGGCTTCGTTCTCGACCCAGATCGCGCCATCGAGGCCATCCTTGTCTTGCTCGCGCAGGACGTACTCCGCCGCAAGGCGCCAGGTCTCAGGCGGCGCCTTGATGCCGCAGCGCGCCGCCGCATCCAGCGCGAGCAGGGCGTATTGCGTGTTGGAGAGATCGGTGTCGCCATCGGGCGCCGACAGCGGGTTGCCCGGATAGCGCCAGCCGCCGGATGGCTTGACCTGGGCCTCAATGACGAACTGAACCAGATCCTGGATCCACTTGCGGATCGCACTGGGGTACTTGCACGGTGTGGTCTTCGGCGGAACGGGCTCGCCGTAGCGATCCTTCTTGATCGCCGCCTGTTGCCCCGCGCCCGGGTTGTAGAGCGCATCCAGCGCGAGCACCAACGTGGCCGCCGTGTAGATGGTCAGCTTGCCTGAACCCTTGAGGTTGAGCGAGCCGTTGCCACCGCTGTAGTGGAAGCGGCAGAAGTCCAAACAGCGCCGCACGGCGACATCCTTCGGATCGGCCCCGCCGTGCGCCAGGGTCAACACCACCAGGGCGTCAAGACCGACCTCCATGATGTTGTAGGTGTTTGCTCCGAGACCCTCGCTGAACCCGGGGTAACTGCCATCCTGCTTCTGCTGCGTACGCAGCCACGCGATGCCGCGCTCGATGGCTGTGTTGACGCGCGCCTTGAAGGCATCGTCGGCCTCAGCCTGCGCCTTGCGCGCCTCCTCGATCTTGGCCTTGCGGACCGCCGGATCATCCTCAGCGCAGGCCACCCCCATCGGAGCGAGGAGCAGCGCAAGCACGAACCCGCTGGCAAGCAACCCTGCCACTCGTAGCACTCTCACGCACCAGCCGCGGCCGTCGCGCATGGGTCGCCTCCTTTGTTGAGGCCACGCAGGGTAGCAAAACGAAACCGGGCCCGGCGATCGGCTATCAGCCAACCGCCGGGCCCAGGGAAGAATCAACGCACCCCGAAGGATGCGAGCGCGTTACTTGCCGGCCGGAGCGTCGCCGAGCTCGTCGGCGGCGGCCTCGTCCAGCGCAACCGGCTCCATGTCGAGCACGTCGGCGATCGTATCGACCGCGTCGGCCTTGGCGTCGCCATCGGCATCCGCGTCGGCGTCAGCCGGCGCTGCGTCCGGGGCGTCGCCATCGGCATCCGCGTCGGCGTCAGCCGGCGCTGCGTCCGGAACGTCACAGGCCTCGTTGCGACGCCACTCCCAGCGGCAGGGCGCAACCATGCGACGCTTGGTGTTCGTCTTGTACTCGGCCGGGGTCGGCGAGCACTTCCACTCGCCGGGCTTGACCATGACCTTCTCGGTCACAGTCTTGAACTCGGGCGCGATGGTTTCGGTGCGCGTGCTCGCGGGCTTGGTGCACACGCGGCGCGTGACTTCCTTGTACTGCGCGGGAATCTCTTCGAGCTTCCAGCAGTCGCCCTGCTTCTCGCCGTCGGCCAGGCCGTCGGGCTCACAGGGGATCTTCTTCCAAACCGTACGAGCCGGGCAGGTGCAGACCTTGTCGGTCTCGTCCTTGTACTCAGCGGGGATGCAGATCTGCTTGCAGGCGGCGGGCTTGCAGCACACCTTCGTTTCGCGGTCTTCGTAGACCGGAGCGATCCACTCGCGGTTGGTACCCGCGGGCTTGCAGCAAACCTTCTCCTCGTAGTCCTCGTACTGGGCCGGGATCAAGACGCGGCACCAAGCCTCGCCAGCCTGCGCGGCATCGGGCAGGCCCTGGGGGCGAGCGGAGTTACCGCCAGCACACGGGTCGCACGGGCTGCAGGACGGCGTGCAGGGGTCAGGTGCTTCGCAACCCCAGGGGCTGCCACAGCAACCGATCAACATGAGTCCGATCGCCACGGCCAGCACGGCCGTGAGACAGCTCTTCCAGTGAGTCATGGTCCTTCTCCCTCTGAGATGATTTTCACGCACCGCCTACTTCTGCGAGGCGGGTGCGCGACTTGTACTCGAGCCCGAGTCTACCGAACCCTCCCTAAGGTCGAATCCGGAAATCTCGCCCGTGGTGTGCCTCGGCGCCGTGCCTGAAGCAGCCCAAGGGCCAATCACAGGCGCTCCTGGGCATCAAAGTCGGCTCTGGGGCCGTCCGGCTTGACCGTTTGGTTTTTGTCATGTGGGGGTCATCGGACCTGGCACCCCTGCTCACAGGCCGGCCACCCGGGTAGGTTCTGGGCGCTAGACCTCGGAGCCCGATCCCATGGACGCCGTCGCCCTCACCCTCGCTGGCACCCCTGCTTGGACCTACCTCGGCGGTGACGACCAGGCCAAGAAGCCGCTTGAGGTCATCGTGCGGGCATTCGACCGGGAGGTTGACTTCGCCATCGGCGCGGGCGCGGAGGGGCCGGGTCAGGACGCCAGCCGCATCCCGCCGGGCGAAGGTCGGCGACTCGAGGGGCGGCACTTCTACGTGCGGCCCACCGTCGCGGGCGCCCCCTGCCGCATCTCGTACCGGGGGGTCTGACCAACGCCATGCGCTGGGCCTGCCTGCTCCTCGTCCTTCTGCTGGCGCTGCCAGCCTGTCGGCGGTTCACCAAGGAGGGTGCCGACCGCGAGGTGTACGGGCTGATGGGGAGTCACCGCGCGGATGTGCCCGACGTCCGCGGCAACCTCGACATCGAGGCCGAAGAGCACTTGGCCCGCGCCATCCGCGAACGCGCGACGTTTCAGTTGACGCTGCGCGACGCTTTGGAACTCGCCACGGTGGCTTCCCGCGAATACCGGACGCAGCGGGAGAGCGTCTACCTCACGACCCTCACGCTGACTCGCGAGCTCAATCGCTTCCGACCCCTGTGGGACGCGTCAGGCGGGGTCGACTACCGCGTGGACAGCGAGGGCTCGAGTGTGGGTGGCGACATGTCGACCACCCTGTCGCGCGCGTTCGAGCGCGGCGGCGGGATCGTCATTGGGCTCGCCAACTTGTTCCTAACCGACATCACGGGCGATCCCCTGCGCGTCGCGGAGTCGATCCTGAGTGCGGACGTCACGCTGCCCCTCCTGAGGGGCGCGGGCACCCTGGTCACGCTGGAGCCTCTGCGGCAGGCCGAGAACAACGTGCTGTACGCGCTGCGGGACTACGCCCTCTTTCAACAACAATTCACGGTCGACATCTCCAGTCGCTTCTATCGCGCGCTGCAGGCGCGCGACGCGTGGGATAATGCTGAGGCGCGCTACGAGAGCCTGGGTCGACTGGTAGATGAGCAACGGGAAAAGGCGAGTGCAGGCCGCATCCCGAAGTTTGAGGTCGACCAAATCCTGCAAGATCTGCTCACGTCGGATGACGGCCGCACGCGCCGCCAGAACGACTTCGAGCGCCTCGTCGATCAGCTGAAGCTTGATTTGGGTATCCCCGTCGGGGTGACGGTCACGCTCCAGGACACCGACTTCCAGCGGCTGCGCGCGACGGGGCCGCAGCCTATGGGCTTCGGCCACGACGAAGCCGCGACCTGGGCGACCGAGCGCCGGCTTGACCTGCGCACTGCCTTCGACCGGGAGGCCGACGCCGCGCGGCACGCCGTGGTCGCGCGCGACGCGCTCCGAGCAGGCTTGGATTTGCGTGCCGGTGGCGACCTACGCACGCCGCGCGACCGTCCGCTGGATTTCGACAGCGCGGAGGCGTTTGGCAATCTCGGGCTCGATTTCGATCTCCCGCTAGAGCGTACGGATGAGCGCAACGTGTACCGTCGGGCGCTCATCGCAGCGGAGCGCGCCCGCCGGGACCGCGAGGCGACGCAGGACGTCGTCGTGTTCGAGGTGCGCGATGCTTGGCGCTCGCTCGCCGAAACCCGTCGCAGCTTCGACATCCAGGTTGAGAGTGCGAAACTCGCCGAGCGGCGCGTCGAGAGCACCCAGCTACTGCTGGAACTCGGCCAGGCGCGGACCCGGGATCGACTCGACGCGGAAACCTCACTGCTGCAGGCGCGCAACGCCGTCACGGCGGCGCTCGTCGACCACCAGCTCGCGCGTCTGGGCCTCGAGCGGGACGTCGGCATCCTGCACGTGGATGCGCGCGGCCAGTGGACCCCGGCCGCCGCCAACGCCGTCTCCGGGGCGCGCGGTTCAGCCGAGATCGCCGCGCCCGCGACGTTCGGCGTCTCCGCGGACCCCTTGTCTGCCGCGAACCCTGCGCCGGCGGTGGTGCCCCGCTCAGCCCCCCCGCCTGCGCCTTTGCCGACCCCCGCTGCGCGCCCCGCGGCCTCAAACGCCGGCGACCTACCGGCACCCGTCGTCCGCCCACGACGCTCCGGTACCGTGGAGGGATCATGATTCGAACCCAACGCATTTCTTCCGCGCACGCCCGCGCCCGTTCGTTGACGAAGCGGCGCTCGCGCGGCAACGCCCGCTTCGCCGTGCCCGCCGTGCTCGTGTTGGGGCTCGTCGGACTCGGCGTCTGGTACGGGTTCCTCCGGCCCGCCGGCGATGCGACCTCCGATCGCCCTCTGACGGAGCCGATGGTCCGCGGCCCTCTGCGCGTGACGGTGATCGAGTCGGGCAGTCTCGAGGCGCTGCGTTCGCACAGCATCGTGAACACGGTCGAGGGCCGCACGGTCATCGACTTTGTCGTCGAAGAGGGCACCGTTCTTACGCAAGAGGACGTCGCCGCCGGCCGTGTGCTCGTGCGGCTCAATACCGCTTCCCTGGACGACAAGCGCGTGCAGGAGGAGATCGAGATCTCAGGTGCCCGTGACGCGGTCTCTGGCGCAGAGACGAACCTCGAGATCCAAATCCAGCAGAACGCGAGTGACTTGCGCAAGGCGGACCTCGAAGTTCGCTTTGCCCGCCTCGACCTAGCGCGCTACGTCGGCAAGTCCTACGCGGAGCGTCTGATTGCCGTGGCCGGAGTGGACACCTCGGCTCAGGCCTTCGACCCCGAGGGCGCGGACCCGGCCGCCATCGCCGCGGCGGCTGAGGCCAGCGAGGCCCGCATCGCCGAAGGCGTGCGCCGCCTCATCGCGGAGCTGCTCGAGAGCGAGGAACTGGAGGGCGAGTCCCTGCAGACGATTCGCCAGCTGACGAGTGACATTCGGCTCGCCGAGGAGGAACTGCGGCGGGCCACCGATCGCCTGCGCAACTCGGAGAAGCTGGAAGCCAAGGGCTATGTCAGTCGCGAGGATCTCGAGGCCGACCGGCTCGCGCTCGAGAGGCGCGAGATTGAGGTGCAGCGCGCCCGTACAGCCCGCGAGCAGTATGTGGCCTACGACTTTCCGAAGGCGGTTGAGAGGCTTCTCTCGGACCTGCTCGAAGCCATCGATCGCCGCACGCGCGCTGCGAAGAAGGCTGATGCTGAGGAGGCCCAGAAGATCTCCGCGGTCGAGGCGAAGCGCCGTCAGCTCGAATTGAAGGAGCGCCGGTTGGAGAGCCTGGCCGAACAAGCCAAGGGCTGCGTCTTGCGCGCCACGAAGCCTGGACTCGTCGTCTACGCCTCCAGCCAGAGCGGGCACTGGCGCGGAAACGATGAGCGAGTGCACGAAGGCGCCAGCGTGCGCGAGGGACAGACGCTCATCACGATCCCGGACCCGACGAGCCTTGGCGTGATCCTCAAGGTGCACGAGACCGCCATCGACAAGGTGCATGCGGGCCTCGACGCGTTCGTGGAAGTGGACGCGGCGCCCGGTCAGCGATTCCGCGGTCGCGTGGCCGAGGTCGCCCGCCTGCCCGATTCAGCTGATCGCTGGCTGAATCCCGATCTGAAGGTCTACACGACCAAGGTGGAGCTCCTGGGCACCCACGAGGGTCTCAAACCGGGCATGAGCGCCCAGGTTGAGATTGTCGTGACGACCATTCCGGACGTGCTCAGCGCTCCCGTGCAGACCGTCACCGGTACCGCGGATCAGCCGGCGGTGTACGTGTGGGCCGACGGTCGCGCGCAGCGACGTCCGGTCACGCTCGGGCTGGCTTCGGAGCATTTCGTCGAGATCAAGGGCGGCGTGGAAGTCGGCGACCGCTTGTTGCTGGACCCGCCGCGTGATGCCGGCCGCGGGCCGCGCGCGACGCGTGATGGGGATGAGCCTGCGACGGACCCGGCACCGAGTGTCGGCGGCGCGGATGCACCGCGGCCTCCCAAGGGCGGCGGCAAGGGTGAGCGCAAGGGTGATGGCGACGCGCAGCCGGGCGACGGCAAGGCAGGCGACGGCTATCCGCGCGGCAAGGGCAAGCGCGGTGGCAAGGGCGCGGGCAGCGGTCCGGACAACGGATGAGCGCGGTTGCCGAGCTGTGCGCGGCGACGCGCATCTACCCCATGGGCGGCACCGAGGTGCGCGCGCTTGACGGGATTGACCTCCGGTTCGAAGCGGGCAGCTACACCGCCATCATGGGCGCGTCCGGATCCGGCAAGTCCACGATGCTCAACATTCTTGGCTGTCTCGACCGCCTCACGACCGGGCGCTACCTCCTCGGTGGGCGCGACGTGTCGGTCCTAGACGACGACGACCTCTCTGCGGAGCGCAATCGCCGGCTTGGATTCGTGTTCCAGGCCTACAACCTCATCCCCCACCTCACGGTGCTCGAGAACATCGAGGTACCGATGGAGTACGCGGGGGTGGCACCTAGCCAGGCGCGCGAGCGCTCCGTGGCGCTGGCCAGTCGCATGGGTCTGCAGGGTCGTTTCGACCATCGCCCCACCGAGCTCTCCGGCGGACAGCAGCAGCGCGTTGCCATCGCGCGCTCACTCGCCAACGATCCGATGGTCCTGCTCGCCGACGAGCCGACCGGCAACCTCGACTCGCGGACGGGCAAAGAGATCCTCGCGGTTCTCGAGGAGCTGAACACCCAGGGACGCACCTTGATCGTGGTTACACACGATGCGCACGTCGCGGCCCACGCGGACCGGACAGTCGTCATGCTCGACGGTCGGATCCAGCGCGTGGAGGAACGCGCATGACCACCCGGCGCTTATTCAGTCTGGCGTGGAAGAGCCTGTGGCTGCACCGCCTCCGGTCCCTCCTCACGGTGCTGGGCATCGTGTTTGGGGTGGCGAGCGTGGTCGCCATGCTCGCGATCGGCGAAGGCGCCAGCGAGGAGGCGCAGGACCAGTTCCGCCGCCTCGGCACGCGCAACCTCCTGCTGGCTAGCGTCAAGCCGCCGCTATCGGAGGAGGCAGGCGAGAGCGCGAGCCGCGTGCTGCGCTATGGGCTGCTGCGCAAGGATCTCGTCGGGATTCGCGCCACGATCCCTGGGATTCGGCGAGCGGTGGCTCGGCGCGACATTCCCGTGCAGGCCCGCTTCGGCGAGCGCGAGATCGCGACGGTGCTCATGGGGACCACGGCTGAGTACGCGGAGGTCGCGAACCTGCGCCTGCTCTCGGGTCGCTTCCTGATGCCATCTGACGATCACGCCCACAAGGCCGTCTGCGTGCTTGGTGACGCGGTGGCCCGCAAGCTGTTTCGCGCCGTCGATCCGGTCGGGCAAGAGATTCGCGCAGGCACGGACTATTTCCGCGTGGTCGGCATGCTCGCAGAACGCGGCGAGGGCACCGGCGGGACCGCGGGGCTGGGTGGCGAGTCCGACAACGCCATCTTCATCCCCATGGGCACGATGCAGGAGCGCCACGGCGACAACATCCGGCATGTGACGAGCGGTTCGCGCTCGTATGAGAACGTCCAACTCCACCGCATCACCGTCGAGGCCGCCAGTGAGGACGAGTCGTCCATTGCGCAGGTCGGTGGAGCGCTGCGGGCCTTCGTGGAGTCGCGCCACCCGAAGGGCGATGTGCGCATCACCGTGCCGCAGGAACTGATCCGACAGGCCAAGGAGAGCAAGCGCATCTTCACGGTCGTGCTGGCGTGCATCGCCGCGATCTCCCTGCTGGTCGGCGGCATCGGCATCATGAATATCATGCTGGCCACCGTGGTCGAGCGCACCCGCGAGATTGGCGTGCGCCGCGCTCTCGGGGCGCGCCGCGCCAACATCGTCAGCCAGTTCCTCGCAGAGACCGTCCTGCTGTCAGTCACGGGCGGCCTTATCGGGCTCGCCTTCGGCGTGCTCGCACCCCTCGCGTTCACCTATCTCTCCGGGGTACGCACGGTCATCACCCCGTTCAGCCTGGGGCTGGCGTTCTCGATCAGCGCGCTCGTGGGGGTCGTGTTCGGCCTCTACCCCGCTGCGCGCGCCGCAGGCTTGGACCCCGTCGAGGCCCTACGGCGCGAGTGATCCGCGCCCTGGGTCCGGGGCTCGGCGGCACCTTAGTCCGCGCCCTAGTCAGCGGCCTAGTCAGCGGAGCGGACGCTGACCTCGACGAACATCTCCGACTCCATGCCCATGGCCGTCGGGATCGAGGGCACACGCACCGCGTACGCACCCGCGCGGTCGAAGCGCTCGACGATCGCGGCAGCCGTGGAGCCGGCGATCCGGTGGACGCGATCCTCGCGCGGCTCCGGTTCCAAGACGGTCCCCGGCCGCTGCGCGACGTACAGCGGCCCAATGGCCACATCGGCCTCGAGCATCGCGGGCAGCTTCACGGTGATGCGCACGGTGCCGGGAGCAGACAAGGTGAAGGGGACGACCACGCCCTCCGATCGCAGCGGCAATCGAATGTCCGCGAGCGCTGGCGCAGGGGCAGCCTTGCTCAGAAACACGAGCGGCAAGAGCAGCACGCAGCCGACCACGATGCCGAGCACGAACGCGCGGTACGCAGCGGACCACTTCCGCGGCGCCGGGACGGTATCGAGGACGTTCATCGCGTCGCCTCCCGCCGCCGACGGGCGAGTACAACCTCGGCAGGCTCGTTCATCTGCATCCGCACAAGCAGCAGATCACGCGTCGTCGGCCCCTCGCCAAGGATGGCGGAGCGGAACTTCAGGTTGAGTAGGGGTCGGCGGTCCAACACGACGAACGTAGCCTCCGGCAACTCGGATGCTAGTCCAACGGGCGATGCCTCAGAGCCCTTCCCAGGCTCCTCGAATCGGTCCGCGGGCACGAGGAGGAACGCCGAGGGAGCGCCCTCCAGCTTGGCGAGAAGGTCGAGCGGGTCACTGGCGACCCGCGTCGGGCGACCGAGATAGAAGTTAAGGCTGTGAATGGACACGCGGTAGATGATGGCTGGCTCGGGCGCGCGAGCGTCCTGCTCCGTGACGATGCGACGGGCCAGCACCGGAACGGGTCGGAAGCGTTCGAGCGCGGGCAGCGCGAGGGCCAGCGCGAACTGGCCCGCGAGCACGGTGGCGAGCGCGCCGCCGCACAGCAGGCGTCCCCGACCCTGCCAGCCAGCGACAAGCAGCGGCACGCACGCCAGCCCCCCCACGCCGAGCAGCGCCCCGATCTCAGGCCAGAGCCGGGGTTCGTTGTAGGCGAGGATGAGCAACAGCACGCAGCCGCTCGCGCAGCCCAGCGCCGCGGCGGAGCCCGCGAGGCGCAAGCCGGCGCGCGACACCCCGCGCCAGAGCGCTTCCATTGGTGGCGCGACGCAGAGCGCCAGCAGCGGGTACAGCGGCAGCAGGTACACGCCGCGCTTGCCGAGCGAGAGCGAGAAAAGCGCGACGACCCAGAGCAGGCCGGCCCACGGGAGGAGCGCGACGGCGCGGCGATCGCGCGCCCTCCACGCCATCCACGCCCCGAAGGGCAACACACTGATCCAAGGCTGACCATCTCCGATCAGCACGCGCGGATAGAACAGCCAGCCGCGCTCACCGATCGAGCCGAGCACCCGACCCGCGTGGTAGTGGCCAAAGTGCTGCCCGAGGAAGTCCACGTCGGCGTAGCGCAGGCCCATGTACACGAACCACGGCGCGCCGAGCACCAGCGTTAATGCGATAGCACGCCAGGGACGCAGGTACGACCAGCTCGCGCGCGGCTTTGAGCCGAGCCAAGTGAAGAACAGGACGCCGAAGTAGAGCGCAATCACGACGGGCCCCTTGGCGAGGCAGCCCAGGCCGACGAGCACGTGGGCGGCCCGCAGCGAGCCGCGCTGCGTTCGTTCGCCGGTGACATGGGGCAGGGCGAGGCTCCAGGCCCACACCAAGATCGCGGTTAGGTGGACGTCGCCCGGGAGCTGACGCGCGAACAGCCAGACGCGCGGCGTCGCAGCCAAGATGAGGGCGGCGAGCAGGGCGATGCGCGGCCCGCCCAGAGCCCGCCCCAATCGGTACGTGCCCCAGACGAGGAGCGCCGCCACCAGCGCGAGCGGCAGCCGATGGCTCCACTCGCTGGGCCCGAAGACGGCGTAGAACGGCAGCGTGATCCACGTGCTGAGCGGCGGATGGGCGAAGTACGGGCGCCCGTTCCAGGTGGGCGCCAAGATGTCGCCCTGGGGCCAGTTTAGGGCCTCGTTGGGCGGCTGGGCGTAGAGCGGCTCGTTCGCGTCCCAGAGGGGAGGCGATCCGAGCCCGACGAAGTACGTGGCCAGCGCCGCGAAGAGCAGCAGTCGCGTGAGCGTAGGTGAGGGTTCCGAGCCAAACCTCACGGCCGGGCTCCGGCGTGCGGCGGACGACGCAGAATCAAGTGCCCGAGGCGCATCACGGGCAGCCCGGCCAGGCGAAACGAGCGCACCGCCTCGGTCGGCGAGTTCACGATCGGCTCCTCGTGCAAGTTGAACGAGGTGTTGATCAGCGCCGGGGCGCGCGTACGCGTGGCTGCGGCCCCCACCAAGGCGTGGAGCGCCGGATCATCCTCACGGTGCACGACCTGCGCGCGCGCTGTGCCATCGACGTGAACGGCCGCCGGGCAGGCGGCCGCGAAGCGCGCGGTTACGCGGAGCGCAACCGTCATGAAGCGCAGGGCCTGCCGGGCCACGTCTTGGTGTTGAAGGGCGGCGGGCGCATCCTCGGCCCGCAGCAGCGGCGCGAAGGGCATGAAGTCATCCCTGCGCAGTGCGACGTTCAGGCGAGCGGTGATGCCGGGATCGCTCGCGGGCGCGAGCACAGAGCGGTTGCCCAAAGCCCGGGGACCAAACTCAAGCGCGCCTGTGTAGCGCACGCAGGCGTCGCCCGCGGCCAGGGCCTCGACCAGTACGGCGTCGGGGTCCGCCGGCTCGCTGCACGCACACCCTGAAACCCGCGCCGCCGCGACGATCGAGTCGCGGCTTGGCACCGGCCCCAGGAACGCGCTCGTCAGGGTCGTCGGCGGCGCATCAGCCGCGTGCAGGGCTGCACCCGCGGCGAGCCCGCCATCGCCCATGTGCGGAAAGACGTGCAGTGCCTGAAGTCCGGGCAGCGCGGCGATACGGCCGGTGATTCCCACGTTTGCGAACACGCCCCCGGCCAGAGCGATGCGTGAGGCGCCGGTTTGACGAAGCCAGCCGTCGACCAACGGCACCAAGACCTCTTCCGTGCCACGCTGCACCCACGCCGCGACGTCTTCTCGAGCGTGGCCGTCCAAGCCGCGTAGAGCGTCCTGCGCCGCGAGGCCCCAGGCGCCCTCGTAGCGCAACCCCAGTCCGTTCGCGGTGAACGGATAGCGCTGCGTCACGCGTGCGGCATCTCCGCGCGCGGCCAGTCCGAGCACCTTGCCTTCGTGCCGTCCGGGCACGAACCCAAGCCGGCGGGTGACGAGGCTATAGAACGCTCCGAGGCTCGAGCGCACGCCCTCCTCGTGTAGCAGGCACAGACCCTGGCCGGGTGTGCCGAGGTGTACCGTCAGACTCCGGCCATCGCCATGCGCATCGGCGGTGACCACAAGCCATGAGCCCTCGCCAGCCGTCCGCCACGCACTCTCCGCGTGGGCGAGGTGGTGATCGACGAACACGAGCGGCGTCTCGCGGAGGCCACGGGGTAGCGTCCGCTGCAAGACGACGCGCGCGACCTGACCCTCAGCGCGTCCGATCGCACTACCTGACCGAGCCCGCGTGAGCGGCAGCCGATAGCGCGCAAGATCGCCGAGTCGATCAACGGGATGCCAGGGTCGATCGAAGCAGATGCCGAGGGAGGGCGCATACAGCGACTGCAACCCGCGAAAGAGCCGCGTCGCGACCGTAGGCGTCGCCTGGCCGCCCACGGCAACGAGGTCCACGGCTTCCGGGGAGAGGCCCGCGGAGCTCAGCACCGCGGCCACGCTGCGCCGCGGGAGGCCGCCCTGGAGCTTGACACGCGTGAAGCGTTCCTCATTGGCCGCCGCCACGAGGTGGCCGTCGACGACGAGCGCCGCCCCCGCGTCGTGCAGGCCATCCACGAGGCCCAGCACGACGCGCACGGGCCGGTCCTCGGGGCGTCCCCGGGCCACGTCGCCTAATTCCCGCCTGGGTAGTTGCTCACGAGAAACAGATCCGTGCGACCCGCGCCCGCATGCGGGCCCGACACGATGTACGCCCCCAGCGGTTGAATCTCGGCCCAGCGCACGATCGCCAGCACGCGCCGACCTCCGCTCCACAAGCGCTCCCATTGCGCGTCGGTTAGCAACAGCGGCGTGCGCGGATCGGCCTCGATCGGCCCTTCGCCCGCATGCCAGAACGAGCGGGCGTACGGCACGACGATCTCGCGCTGCGCCGGGCGGTCCGGGGTGCCGCCGGCCATCCAGATCGGCTCGGCGCCGTAGAACCCCAGTCCCTGCGGGTAGCGCTTGAACGCCACGACAGGCAGATCGCCGCGTGTCGCTTGCACAGCCTCGGCAAGCGCGCGGGCGGAACCGAGACCCGCGCTCCGAGCCATCCCGAAGTCGATGGCCCACCAGCCCAGGACGGCGGCCAAGATCACGGGCGCCACCTGGCGCCGCTCCCGGCGGCTGAGCGCCACGACGAGCGCGCCGACCAAGAGGAGGCCGCCTGCGACCAGCAGGCCCCAGCCCAGCCCTTCGTAGCGCGGTGCCTCGCCTTCGCCGGGCAGCTGGCCGCTGCGCAGTGGGCGCCACAGTCCGCCGAGGGTGAACAGGCCTCCAAGCAGCAGCACGCAGCCCGTGACGAACGGCAGGCGCCACACACCGCCGAGGCCGGCCCGCAGCCGCAGCGTGAGTTGCGCACCGAGCAACACGAACAACGGCGCGGCCGCGGGCAGGAGGTAGTTCAGCAACTTGCGCTCGGCGCAGCTGTACAGCAGGAACGCGGCTAGGAACCAACCGTAGGCGAGCCGACCGGGCACTGGTCCGGCGCCGCGCGCGGGCAACGCGTGCCCCCACGGCCGCAGTGACCAGGGACTCCACGTCAACAGACCCACGAGGCCACGGAGCCAGCCCCGCTTGAGCGCGTACGCGCCGAGCCCATTCCATGCCAGCGCGGTCCAAGGCGCCATGTAGATCAGCGCGATCGGCACGTAGAACCAGAACGGGCGAAACGAGCGATGATCACCCTCGTTGAAGCGTCCGAAGTGCTCGTACTCGATGAAGTGCCGGATCCAACCCGGGTTCGCGCGCTCGACAGCGACGGTCCAAGGACTCGCCAGGGCGAGCGCCACGAGCCAGGCCCACGGCGAGAACATCACGCGCAGCACGGCTCGCACGGGTATCCCGGCCAGACACCACGCGACGGCCACGAGGAGCGGTACGGCCACCACGAGCGGGCCTTTGATGAGCAGGCCCAGGCCGACGGCCACACCCAGCCCGAGAGAAGCGCGCACGCTTGGTCGCTGCACGCCGTTCCACGCGGCCCAGAGCACGCCGGCGACGGCCGCCGCGAGCGGCATGTCCATCTGTGGGCCGACGCGTGCGCCAATCGTGCAGGCGGCGCTCGTCACGGCCAACAGACCCGCGTACCAGGTGCTCTGCCGTGAAGCGGTCCACGCACGCGCGAACAGGAACACGAAGAGGGCCCAAATCGCCCCCGCGAGAATCGTCGGCGCGCGTGCAATCACCTCGTGCCGACCAAACGCTGCGTACAGAGGCGCTTGGACCCAATACACGAGCGGCGGCTTGTCCATGAACGGCATGCCGTTCAGTCGCGGTGTGACCCAGTCGTCCTCCGCCACCATGTTCCAGGCCACGGTGGCGTAGCGGCCTTCGTCGGCGTCGAACAGTCCGCGGTCCCACGAACCCACCGCCAACACGCAGAGCGCGAGGGCGAAGAAGGCCCAGGCGTCCCCGCGTCGGCTGCGCGCCTGCTGTGCCTCTACTGCGTCCACTCGAGCGCTCCGGGGAACCTGCCACGGGAAGCGTACGTCGGAACATCCTGCCCGGGTACGATCCGCGGCTTGCCCGCGACCGAAGGAGCCGACCGTGGCGACTGGCTACGACCCCCAGGAGATCGAACCGAAGTGGCAAGCCCGCTGGGAGGCGGAAGGTGCGTTTCGGACGGGCGAGGCCGACGATCGCCCGAAGAAGTACGTTCTGGACATGTTCCCCTACCCCTCCGGGGAGGGTCTGCATCTCGGTCACGTGGAGAACTACACGATCTCCGACGTGATTGCGCGCTACGCGCGCCAGCGCGGCTTCAACGTCCTGCACCCCTCCGGCTGGGACGCATTCGGGCTGCCCGCGGAGCAGTACGCCATCGACCACCAGGTCCATCCGCGCGACGCCGTCCGTCGCAACATCGCTGTCTTCAAGAGCCAGATGCAGCGCATGGGCTGGTCGTACGACTGGTCGCGTGAAATCAACACCACGGCGCCGGACTACTACCGCTGGACCCAGTGGATCTTCCTACGGCTGCTTGAGCAGGGCCTCGCCTATACGGCGGAGGTGCCCGTGAACTGGTGTGAGGCCCTGGGCACGGTGCTGGCCAACGAAGAAGTCATCGACGGTAAGAGCGAGCGGGGCAACCATCCCGTCGTGCGTCGTCCCATGCGCCAGTGGCTGTTGCGGATCACCGACTACGCGGAACGCTTGCTTGCCGATCTCGACGGGCTGGATTGGCCTGAGCATCTCAAGCGTATGCAGCGCGAGTGGATCGGCCGCTCGGAAGGTGCCGACGTGCGCTTCGAGGTCGAGGGCGGCGGCAGCTTTACCGTGTTCACCACGCGGCCCGACACCCTGTTCGGAGCGACGTTCTGCGTGCTCGCCCCGGAGCACCCCCTCGTGGCCGGCATCACGACCGACGCGCAGCGTGCGGCCGTGGCCGAGTACGTCGAGCAGACCGCGCGGCGTTCCGAGCGCGACCGTTTGGCGGATGTGAAGACCAAGAGCGGCGTGTTTACGGGGGCCTACGCGCTCAATCCCGCCAACGGCGCCCGCGTCCCCATCTGGATCGCGGACTACGTGCTCGTGTCCTACGGCACCGGCGCGATCATGGCCGTGCCCGGGCAGGATCAGCGGGACTGGGAGTTCGCGCGCGCGTTCGACCTGCCGATCCTGCGCACCGTTGCGACCCCCGCTGATTTCGACGGCGAGGCGTACGAGGGCGACGGGGTTGCCACCAACAGCGCCTTCCTCGACGGCCTGGGCGTCATTGCGGCGAAGGCCGCCATGATCCCCTGGCTCGAAACCGAGGGCCGGGGCGAACGGCGCGTGACCTACCGCCTGCGCGACTGGCTGTTCTCGCGTCAACGCTATTGGGGCGAGCCCTTTCCGGTCGTGTATCGCGCGGACGGATCGATCACCGCGGTTGCCGAAGCCGACCTACCCGTCCGCCTGCCTGAGGTGGAGAGCTACCGCCCCACCGGCACAGGTGAGAGCCCGCTGGCCGCGGTGACGGAGTGGGTCCAGACCACGGATCCCATCGACGGCGGACCCGCGCGGCGTGAGACCAACACGATGCCGCAGTGGGCAGGCTCTTGCTGGTACTACCTACGCTTCGTTGATCCGCACAACGCGGAACGCTTCTGTGATGCGGCCAAGGAGGCCCACTGGCTGCCAGTGGACGTGTACGTCGGCGGTGTGGAGCACGCCGTCCTGCACCTGCTCTACGCGCGGTTCTGGCACAAGGTGCTGTTCGACCTGGGCTTGGTTTCGACCCGCGAGCCGTTCCAGCGGCTCGTCAACCAGGGCATGATCCTCTGTCCGTCGTTCCGCGCCTCAGAGGGCTCGCCGTACTTGCGGCCCGAAGAGGTCGAGTGGCGTGACGGCGTGCCGATCATCAAGGCGACGGGCGAAGCGGCCTTCTCCGTCGTTGAGAAGATGAGCAAGTCCAAGAAGAACGTCGTCAATCCGGATGAGATCATCCGCGAGTACGGCGCCGACACGCTGCGGCTCTACATCTTGTTCATGGGGCCGCCTGAGGCGGACAAACTCTGGGATCGTTCCGGCATCCAGGGCGTCTACCGCTTCCTGCACAAGGCGTGGCGCGTCTTGCACGGCACCGACCGCTACCCGGCCGTTCCGCTCGAAGAGACGCCTGCCGTCGGCGACGTCCGACATACGCTGCACACGGCTATCGCAGGCATCACGGCCGACATGGACGCACTGGCCTACAACACGGCCATCAGCAAGCTGATGGTCCTGCTAGGCAGCATGGCCGATCTCGAGCGCATTCCGCGCGAGCTGGCCGACGCCTTTGTGCGCATGCTGGCCCCGCTCGCCCCGCACATCGCGGAGGCCCTCTGGCAGCACCTGGGGCGGGACGGCTTTGCCTCGCTGGCCGCCTGGCCGGCCTATGCCGAGGAGGCGCTGCAATCCGCGGAAGAGAACTACGCCGTGCAGGTCAATGGCAAGGTGCGCGGGCATCTCACGGTGCCGGCTAACAGCCCCGACGACGCGATTCTCGCGGCCGCCCAGGCGCTCGAGAACGTACACCAGCACGTTGAGGGCAAACGGCTCGTCAAGGCCATGGTGGTCCGCGGCCGGCTCGTCGTGCTCGTCGTCAAGTAGAGCGCGCCAGCCGCGACGCTGCCGCTAGCCGCCGTCCTTCGGGGCCTCGTCCTTCGGGGCCTCGTCCTTCGGGGCCTCGTCTTTCGGAGCCTCGTCTTTCGGAGCCTCGTCCTTGGGCGCGTCCACGCTCGGCGCGGGCGTCTCCTCCGGCGTGATCGCAACGCCGAGGACTGCTCCTGCGTGCGCCTCGACGCGCGGGCGCAGCGGCGTCGCCGCACCACGCTCGAAGAACCAGAGACCGCCGCCGGTGTCGCCCGCCAGCACCCACACGCCGTCCGAGCTGACGGCCACGCTGCTCACGGCGCCGGAGCCTGCTGCGGCGTGCGTATGCCGCACGGCCAACGTCGCCGGATCAAGCGCCAGCACCGACTCGCCGACCGCGGCGTAGAGCGTGTCACCTGCGAGTCGCAGGGCCCGTACGGGCGCGGCCAGGTTCGCCGCTCGCGCCGTCTCCTTGCCGGCCGCATCGAACGCGACCAAGCTGCTGTCTTCACCGGCCGCAAAGAGCGCGAGCCCGTCGGTCGACACCGCCAACGCCACCACGGGCGCTCCGACGGCCACCGTGTTGACCGTGCTGGCCTTCAAGGTGTCCCACACGAGGATGTTCTGATCGGCCCCGGCTGAGTACAGGCGCTGGGTGTCCTCGGACGCGGCGAGACAACGCACCACCCCCGTGTGCCCCTCGAACGCCTGCATGGCGCGATCGCCGACGGCGATCTGGACGACCTTGTTGGTCGCCCCAGCGGTGGCGTAGAGGAACTTACTGTCGTCGTCGAAGACCAAGGCACTGGGTGCGTCATCAAGCTCGATCTTCGCAACCTCCTG
Source organism: Planctomycetota bacterium (assembly GCA_027625315.1). GTDB lineage: Bacteria > Planctomycetota > PLA2 > PLA2 > JAEUHO01 > JAHEIK01. The sequence goes on along the minus strand of JAQBWE010000014.1, from coordinate 4,756 downwards.
CCCACTCTGCGCGTTCCACAGGCGCACGGTCTTGTCCTCGCCACCTGTCGCGAGATGGGTCTCGTCGGGCGAGAGCGCCACCGCCAGTACCGCCCCTTCGTGCCCGAGCAGCGAGCTGCCGGCGGCGCCGGTGTCCACGCCCCAGATCCGGCACAGCTTGTCCTGGCCGGCAGTGAAGGCGCGCATGCCCTCCGGGGGCCGACGGCCGGCGACAGGCGGAGGCGCATCGCCCGCACCAGGTACCACTGCGGGCGGAGCCTCTCCGGGGGGAGCCTCGCCGCCGGGTGCCGGCTCCACATCACCGGGCGGCGGGGCTTCCGGCGCCTTGACGGTCGGATCGATGTGGAGGTAGATGCCATCCGAGCCCGTGCGCGCGGAGGCGATCAGCCGGTTGCCGCCGCGCGGATCAGCGCACAGCGACGTGAATCGAACGCCCGCCGGCGGTGAGGCGATTGCCGTCCAGGCGTTCGCGGCGCGAGCCTCGGCCACAGCCGCCGCATCCGCGCCCGCGGCAGCAACCGCCGCGATCAGACTCTTCAAACCACCGCCGGCGATCTCCAGGAGCGCCCCTTGGTCGTTCGGGCCGAGTACCTGAGCGATGTAGCGCGAGGAAGTCTTGTCGACAGTGAGCGTCTTGGTCAGCGCTCCCAGGCGCGGCGTCTCGAAACCCGGCGGCGTCACGTCGGTCCATTGCGCTGGCTCAACACGCTTGGTCTTGTCGGCCGGGTCCACGATGGGGTGCACGAACACGCCGCGCTGGTCGGCGGCGTAGACGATCAGCTGTGCGACCGGATCGATGGCCACGAACCGCGCCAAGTTCCAGTTCGCCAAGGCCTTGCGGTCTTCGTTGGTGGCCTTCTTCGAGGGCCGGAGCCGGCCGGTGATGTCATCCCAGCTCTTGCCCCCATCCCAGGTCTCGAACACGCCGCCGTTCTCGTCGCGCGGATGCCAGCCCTCGCGCGTCGTGCGCGCTGCGAGCACCATGTGGTTTGCCTGGGCGGGGTTGATCGCCAGGGCCGCGGCCCACGTCTCCGACGACGGGAACTTCGGCCCCTTGATCTCGCGCCAGGTGAGGCCGTCATCAGCCGAGCGCAGGATCGTGCCGCTGCGCTCCAGCAGCAGCGTCAACTCGCCCGGCGTCGCGGCGCCATCCTTGTCGGCACCCGGGGCGCCTCGATGAACCGCCAGGATTCGCTCCTCAGACTCACCCGCTTGGCTGTCCTTCTCGGTCGGCCACAGCGTGCTCCAAGTCGTGCCATCGTCGACGCTGCGCCGCAGGCGATAGCCGAGCGCGAGCCAATGACCGGCTTGCGCCTCCGGTACCACGTCGATGGCGTGCATCCCCAAGGGCCCGCGCGCAGTCCAGACGTCGCCGCCATCCGCACTCGCAAAGACCAGCCCGTTCGTGCAAACCGCGAGCGCGCTTCCGGCGGCCGCCGGATGGCAGGCCACCACGTCCATCGGCGGGGCCATACGGGGAATCACGCTCTCCGCGGCGGCGTCCTCAGGCGCGGCCACGGCGGCGAACGACTTGCCGCCGTCGTCGGAGCGGTGCAGGCCCGTGACCGGCGACGCCAGATACACGACCTTGCGGTCGCGCGGGTGCACGCACACCTCACGCACGAGCGCCGCGCCGTAGCCGTCCTCCGCGGTGCTCTCTCCGCCGGCGACTGCCCCGTACGGCGCCCACTTGGCGTGGCGACCGTCTTCGCTGACCTCGACGCCGCGGTCGGCGAAGATCGCGAACAGTCGCTTGCGGTTGTGCGGATCCAAGAACACAGCCAGGGCGTCGCCGTCACGCAGGGGCTTCTTGTCCCAGTGCTTGCCCCCGTCCTTGGAGCGCCAAATGCCGCGCGCATCGGCGAGGTAGAGTTCCTTCACGGCGAACTCACTCAGATCCCGGATGTCGTGGATCCCGATCTCGCCGGGATCGTTGCGTACGAACTCTCGCCCGCGCGAGTCGCTGTACCAAATGCCCCTGCGGCCAGCCACGACGACGAACTTGTCACTCGCCGGGTTCATGCGCACGAGGAACGTGTCGCTGCCCAGCTTCGAGTCGGGCTGCTGCGTACCCGCAATCTCAGCCCAGCTCTTACCGCCGTTGGCGCTCTCATAGAGTCCGCCGTTGTGATCGCCGTCGCTGCGCGTACCGACGAGCAGGTGGACCGGCTTGCCCGCATCCACGACGACTTCCCAGCTCAAGTGAGTGCTTCGGAACTGATCCCAGCTGAGTGAAGCCAGCGCCCCGCTCGTGATGGATTCCCAGCGCTCCCCCTGATTCTCGGAGCGATAGATCTGGCCATCGATGACGAGGTACAGAACCTTCGCGTCATCGGGATCCATGGTGATGCGCACGGAACTGCGCGGACCCGGACGGTCCCGCTCGAGTACGCCATCCAGTCGAACGGACCACGTCTGGCCACCGTCCTCACTGACAGCCGGACCCATGCCGTGCAGATAGGCCCACAGTGTGTCTCGGCCCTTGGCATGCATGCGCAGGGACGACAGACCCTGGACCTTGAGTCCCTCACCGCGCGTGGCCCGCCAAGCCGCCACCTCAGGCGCGGCATCCTCCGCACCCTCATCGCCCGGATTCTCGTCCTTGGCGCCGTCGCCTTCCTCCTCAATCGGCCTGCCCTGCTCGACTGGATCACTGCGACCCAAGGGATCGCTGTCCTGCCCCGGATCGCTGCCTTGCCCCGGATCGCTGCCTTGCCCCGGATCGCTGCCTTGCCCCGGATCTTCGTCGGGTCCGGCCAGGGCGGAGCCGAGCGGCATGATCAGCAGGGCGGCCAGGAGCACCCACCACGTCGCGCCTCGCATCAGGCTCCCTGCGCAGCGCTTCCGTTGGACCGGTGTCATGCATCCTCCTCCGGCCCGTCCGAACACGGCGGATGGGCCCAAACCTGAGGATAGCAAACGAGTTGGGTGCAAACCAGCGCCACCGCGGACCGAGTCGGGCGCGGCGCCGTTCCCGGCGACTTAGGGCGCAGGCGAAGGTCCGCTGTCCGGTCCCCGGAGTCTGGCCCCCGCCCCCCCCCTGGAGGGGCTGCTGCCGAGCGTCCCCGGCACCGCTTGCCGTTGCCAGGCGTGCCTGCCCGCAACTACTGCCGCGGGCGACGCTTGGTCTGCGGGCGCTTGGGCCTAGAAACAGCCGCGGCCGTGCGGGCACTCGTGCGCGCGGCGGGCCGGGCAGTCACTGCCCCACCCTCAGGCGCGGCCGCGAGAATCCCGTCCAGGAAGTGAGCCATGCCGGCGCGAATCTCCGGCGGGGAGATGAGTTCGGCCTGATCGCCGTAGCGCGCGAGGTGAGTAAAGAGCCAGCGCGGGCGCTCCGCCGGCGTGTAGTACGTCTTGATGACGCTGCCATCCGGCTGGTCAGCGAGTTGCTTGCGCTCGGTTTCCTCGCGGATCCGGGCCGCGGCAGCCGGGGCGAAACGCACCTTGACCGCCACGTCGCCGGGCGCGGGGTGGTAGAGGTCGTCCCGCCGGTAGCGCTCGGCCGTGAACTCATCGGGCACCTCGTACTCGCAGTTCGGCAGCAACTTGACGCCGCGGATTCGGTCGATGCGGAACGAGGCGACCCGGCCGTGGCCCTGATCGCGAGCAATCACGTACCAATGACCGCGGTGGTCGATGAGCCCATAGGGTTCGACGATGCGCACGCCCACCGTGTCGCGGCTGGCGGTGTAGTAGATGATCGCGGCCGCGACATTGCGGCCCATCGCCTCCTTGAGCACTCGAATCGTGCCCGTGACGAGGTCTGAGGGCGGCGTCCCAGCCACGGCGCGGTCCAGAACGTCGAGCGCCCGGCGGTCGCTCCCGCCGAGCAGGTCGCGCAGCTTGCGGCGCAGCCGCGGGGCCGCGTCGCCAAAAGCGGGTACACGGCCGCCCGAGACGCTCCGCAGAGCAAGATCGATAGCCAGAGCCTCCTGCAAGGTCAGGTGGACGGGGCGACTCAGGTGCTCCGCGAATCGGATGCTGACGCTGTCGCCACGGATCGAGAACACGAGGTAGTTGTGCGGCAAATAGGGCGGAATTCCGCACATCGTCAGCACTTCGGTGATGTCTTCCCAGATCTCCGTATCGCGCACGCCAAAGATGGAGGCGAGCTCCGGGATGCGAATGCCCGGACGCGCGCGGATGAGAGGAATCATCGCGAGGCAGCGGCGAATACGGTCACGAGCGACGGAGGACATGCGGCGCGAGTCTACCGACCGACGGCCGCGGCTCAATGGCCGGCCGACCGATCCTCATTTCCTGTGCGCGGATCCAGGATCGACCAGGCCCGCGGCGCCGCGACGAGCGCGCGCAGGCGCCGCCGCAGCGCGGGCAGCGAAGCCGCCCGCAGAGCGTCCAAGAGCGCGCCCGGCGCGAGATCGTCGAGTGCCAGGCCCTGCATCCAACCCGCCAGCCCCTCAGGCGTGTTGAACGTCCGGAGGTGCCGGCCGAGAAAGCGGCGGCGACAGCGTTCGAGGGCGCCGGCATCGAGGCCGCGCTCCGCAACAGCCCGCAGCGCGTTGCTCAGGGCCCGCCTGTACGGGTCCACGGCGTCCACTTCCGCCGCGATCCAGGCGAAGGCGAAGTCCGCCTCAGCCTCGTACGCTCCGCCGAAGCTGTCATCGATCGCACCGGTGGCGTAGAGCGGCGCCTGAATCGCCCCGCCGTCGCCGCAGAGCAGCTCGACGAGCATGGCCCCATGGACGCGCTGGGTGATCCGCCCGCGAGCCGTGGCCGCCGGTCGCTCCTTGAGACC
>JAQBWE010000263.1 GCA_027625315.1 Planctomycetota bacterium | reverse complement strand
GACCCGGTTGCCTGCGAATGGGCGCTGATCCTGCCTCAGGTTGCGTCCTTGCCGGTTGGATCGGTCTCGTCCCTTCGAATAGGGGTGAGCGGTTACGGCCGCGGTCAGGCGTCCAGGAACGCGTCGCCGGCGCTCCAGACGCTGATCACAGTGGGCAGCCCTTCCATCAGCGCCTGGGAGCTGGCGAAGAAGGCGTCTTCCTGGCCTTCGGCGGGCGGGCGGAAGCCGAGGAACACGGCCGCGCTGCGCGCCGAGGTCTCATGAATCACGGCCAGCGGGTTGGTGGAAACCACCACCTTGACCGTGGCCTTGACGCGCGCCAGGGCCAGCAGGCGCTCCAGATGCCGCGCGCTCTCGCCGACGCCTGCCTCGTGCGGCACGACGCGCAGCAGGCGCAGCTCGTGACCACGCCAGGCATCGTTCTGAACGAGCAGGTGCGCGAGCAGCACCATCAGGTGGCCGTTGTCGGCGCCACGCCACCACACATCCACCGGGCCCCTGGCCGGAAGCCACGGGTCGCGTTCGGTGTCCGGCTGCCGGATCACGACGAGGCTGCGCTCGAGTTCGGCAATCGTTCGAAGCAGCGAGGCGAAGTCATCTTGGCGGTCGACGTCCTCGCTCCAGCCCAGCAGCACAACGTTCGGCCGCAGGGCGCCGATGCCATAGCACTGAACGAGCGCCTCGATCCCCAGCTCGCGGTCCGGCGCAACCAGCACGGCCGGAAATGCAGACAGTTCCTGCTCCGCGATGAACGACTGCAGCGCCGCTTCCTGGTGGCGCCGGCGCTTGAGATGGCTGGTGGTGTCGCCCGTGATGACCTGCGCGAGGGTTAAGACGCCGCGGCTCGCCGTGAGCCAGAAGCCGAAGATGGCCAGGTGCACGCGGGTCCAGGCGCCGCCCGAGAGCGCGATGATCGAGGGGCGCCAGTTCTTCGGGTGGTACTCGTCCTCCTCCAACCGCAGGAGGCTCCGGCGGGCGCGCTCGAACGCCGCGCCACTCTGCGCGTCGCCCCAGGTGACGATCAACTGACTGCGCGACACGTACCAGTACAGCAGAGCCATGACGGCCATGGAGGCGATGGCCCAAACCGGGCTCGTCAGGAACATCACCAGCGTGCAGCCGACCGCGCCGGCGAGTGCGGTCGTCCAGTGGCACCAGCGAAATGTCGGCCGGAAGCTCGGGTTGCGCGTCACGTACTCATAGACAGTCGCGAGATTGAGGAACCCGTACGTGATCAGGAAGAACATCGTGATGATGGGGGCGATCGCGTTGAGGTCGCCGAGTAGGATGCAGACCAACGCGATGAGGTAGCTCAGCACCGTGGCGCGGCGCGGCTCGTTGTTGGGGCCGTCGCCCTTGCCGAACGGCTGCAGCCGGGGAAAGACGCCGTCCCGCCCAAGGGCCTGCAGGATGCGCGGTGCGCCCATCATGCTGCCCAGGGCGGAGGAGAGAGTTGCCGCAAACACGCCCAGCGCGATCAAGATCGGCATGACCGCGATGTCTGACATCACAAGCGCGTCTTCGAGCAGGGCCTGCCGCCCCGACGCCGCCGCGAGGCAGACCGCGATCAGCGCGTAGATCACGCCCGTGACGGCAATCGATCCAAGCGTGCCGCGCGGGATCGAGCGGGCAGGATTGGCGAGATCGCCGGACATGTTGGCGCCGGCCATGATGCCGGTCGCGGCCGGGAAGAAGAGCGCGAACATCGCGAAGAATCCGGGGCTCGACGCTGCCGGCGCGAGGTTGTCCGCCAGTTTCCCGCCGTCCCAAGCGCCGAACGCGCCCGCGAAGAACGCCACGAGTGACGCGCCGAGCAGCGCGAGGATGCCGTACTGCAACTTGATCGTCCAGCCGGCGCCGATGTAGACGCAGATGAACACGACGGTGTTGGTGAGCACTGCGACCGACGTGTCATCCAGGGGGAGGCCGGGAACTGCGCTGCGCAGCGCCTCCGTAAAGCCGAGCACGTACATGGCGACTGAGACGGCCTGCGCGAGGAAGAACACGAGTCCGATGGAGCCACCGAATGCCGGTCCCAGACTGCGGCTGATGAGGAAGTACGCTCCGCCGCCCTCGACGCGTGTGTTCGTGGCGATCGCCGAGAGCGAAAGGGCCGTCAGCGTCGTGATGCACTTGGAGAGCAACACGATGCCGATCGCTTGGATGAGGCCTGCGTTGCCCACGACCTGGCCGAAGCGCAGGAACATGATCACGCCCAGGATGGTGAGCGTGCAGGGCGTGAATACGCCGCCCAAGGTGCCGAAGCCCTTGCGGCCGCTAGGCTTCTGGGCGATGGGGGGGATGCCGCTCATGGCGGGGGATCATCCCCGGGGCTCGGGCAGGGCGGTAGCAGCGACGGGGCGCTGCGCCACCGTCCGGTGACCAAGCCGGGCTATCCTGTGTGCCTTATGAACACCATGTCCACGCACCGTCCCGCGCCTCTGGGTCTTTTCCGGGCGCTGTCGTCCAGCCGAGCGGCCAACTTCGCTTCGTGCGGGGCCCTGGTCTGTTTGAGCCTGCTCTTGGGCGCCTGCTCAGGCGGCGGCGCCGCGGGCGCGAAGGCGGGCCGCACGGGTACGAACGCCCGTATGGACAGTCCGAGCGATCCGAATCGGATCCAGGTTGGCGATCGCCGCACGGTTGCCGTGTCGAAGCTCACGCCCGGCGAGCGCCAGGAGATCGAGCGCGCGTGGTCGCAGTTCCTCGCCGGGAGCCCGCTCTGGCGCATCAGTTTGAACTCCATCGTGGAGCGCGGCGGTGCGGGGCCCTACGTGCTTTCCGAGAACCTGTTCCGCCACTTCTTCCAGGCTTCCATCGCGGCCAAGCGCAGCGAGATCGATCGTGTGGCGCGTAGCGCGGCCATGATCGGCGAGCCGGCCGTGGCCTACTTCGCGAAGCCGTTGGTTGAAGACCTCGTGCCCCTGGGGCGTGAGGTGGAGGCGCTCGTCCCCGATCCCAACGATCCGAAGTCGCGGATCCGCAAGACGTTCCGCCACTTCCAGATCGACGACTTCACGCGCCGCGACGCTGCGCGGGTCCTCGTAGCGATCGGCGAGCCGGCGGTCGCTACGCTCGCGTCCGAGGCGCTGCTGGCAGCGGCCCGTCCCTCGGGGCGTCGGTATGCGGCGTTCGCCTTGGGCCGCATCGGGACCGACGCCGCCGTTGCCGCTCTCGTGCACCACTACGAGACCGCGCCCGACTGGCAGGATCGCGCCGCCGCCGTGACCGCACTGGGCGCCGCGGCAGAGACGAACGCTGGCGCGCGGGCCGCTCTGGATCGCGCGGCGCAAGATCCCGATCGCTTTGTCCGCGAGCAGGCCGAGAAGGCACTCACCGGGCGTGCGAAGCTGCCCTTCTGACCCTGTGGGCGGTTAGAAGAGCGCCATGGCCGTCTGGAAAGTCCAGCGGCTCGGTCGTGTCAGCACCCTGACCGGCGAGCCGTTTCCCCCTGATGTCGAGATCCTGACCGCCCTCTTCGGTGACGATGAGGAGGTGGGCGAGGACCGCGTGCGTGGGACCGGCTTCGTCCGGCGGGACTACCTCTTGGAAGAGGCCACCGAGGAGCGGCTCGCGGGCTCCTTCTGCCGCTGGCGGACGCGCACCGCAGCGCCGGTGCCTGAGGAGGCCAAACGGTTCGACCTGGGGATGGCGCGTGAGTTTCTCCAGCGCCTGCTTGTCGAGGGGCGGGAGGACCGAGCACCGGTCTGTCTGACGCTCGCGCTCCTGCTGGCTCGCAAGCGTCGCCTCACGATCGAGGACCAGGACGCGACGACCCTCACCTGCCGTTGGCCCGGCGAGAAGGAGATGTTCGTCGTTCCGGCGCCGTTGCTCTCGGAGGCGGAGGCCGAGGCCCTGCAGCAGGACATCATGCGCCTCTTCGGCTTCGAGACGCCGGGCGGGGAGCCGGACGCGGGCGGGGCACCGGACGCGGACTCAGCTGCTGGCGCGACGGACCCAACTGGCGCGACAGGCGCGACAGGCGCGACAGGGGACGCCGCGCCGGCCGCCCCGGAGGCTGGCGACTCGGACCTGCCCGCA
>JAQBWE010000262.1 GCA_027625315.1 Planctomycetota bacterium | reverse complement strand
CGCCAGCCGCCTCCGGCCGCCGCCGCTGCCGCCGACCGCCCTGCGCGCCCGCGCCGCCTCCGACGCGTTCCTGATGGCCTCAGGCTATGCCATGCGCCGCTGCGAGGACTGCGATGCGGTCGTCAAGATCCCGCCCTCGATTCAGAGCCGCGTGACGGCTTGTCCGCGCTGCAAAGGGCGACTCCGACCGGCCGGGGAGTAGTCTCGACCGCCATGCACGACGCCGAAGCCACGGTGCGCGACCTGCTCGCGTTTCTCAACGCCGCTCCCACGCCCTATCACGCCGCCGCGGAGGCCGCCCGTCGCCTGGAGGCGGCCGGCTATGCGCGCGTGCTGGAAGAAGACGCGTGGTCGCTCACGCCCGGCATGCGGGCCTACGCGCTGCGGCACGAGGGCAGCCTCATCGCGTTCCATGTCGGAACGCAGCCGCTCGCCGAAGCAGGCATGCGTCTCGTGGGCGCGCACACCGATTCGCCGACGCTGCGGCTCAAGCCCCACGCGCGCCGCGACGCGCAGGGCTTGCGGCAGTTGCTCGTCGAGCCCTACGGCGGGCTGCTGCTCTACACGTGGTTTGATCGCGACTGCGGTCTTGCCGGACGTCTCCGTCTGACCGACGGCCGCACGGTGCTCGTCGATGTGGCGCGCGCGCTGCTGCGCGTCGCCAGTCTCGCGATCCACTTGAACCGCGAGATCCACGAGGAGGGCTTTCGGCCGAACGCGCAGCAGCACATGCAGCCGCTGCTCGGTCTCGTGGGCGGCCCGACCTGGGAAGACGTCCTCGACGAAGCCCTCCAGGGTCAGTCCGCGACGCACGCCGACGTGCTCGCGCATGACCTGATGCTCTACGACGTGCACGGCGCGTCGTTGGGCGGAGTCGCGAATGACTTCGTGTACTCCGGGCGACTCGACAACCTGGCCTCATGCCACGCGGGCCTGAGCGCGCTCCTGCGCGCCGACGCCAAGCCGAGCGCCGCTACGCGCGTGCTCGCGCTCTGGGACCACGAAGAGGTCGGCAGTCGCAGCGCTTCAGGCGCCAGCGGCGCGTTCCTGCGTGACGTCGTGACGCGCCTGGCCGGCGAGGGCGAAGCGGCGCAGCGCGCCATCGCGCGCTCCCTCCTGGTGTCAGTGGACATGGCGCACGCCGTGCATCCCAACTATCCCGAGCGGCACGACGGCGAGCACATGCCGCGGCTCGGGCACGGGCCCGTCGTCAAGTGGAACGTCAATCAGTCCTACGCGAGCGACGCTGGCTCAGCGGGCGGGTTCCTCGACGCCTGTCGGAGCGTGGGCGTGACGCCGCAGACCTACTCCCATCGCAACGACGCGCGCTGTGGCACGACGATCGGCCCCCTGGCCGCGGCCGACCTCGGCGTGCGCACGGTGGACGTGGGCAGTCCCATGTTCTCGATGCACTCCTGCCGCGAGATGTGTGCAGCGGCCGATCACGATCCGATGGTGCGCGTGCTGGCCGCCCACTTCGGGGCCTGATGAGCACCGACCGGGTTCGCGCGATCTTCGACGACTGGGCCGAGCGCGGTCGGGCGGAGGGTATGGAGTACGGCCACGCGTTCGCCGCGCGCATGGGCTTTCGCGCGCTGGAGCTGGCCGCGGGTCAGCGCTACCTCGATGTCGGCTGCGGCAACGGCTACACCGTGCGCTGGGCGGCGCCGCTCGTAGCGGAAGCGATCGGCCTGGATCTTTCGCCCGCGATGGTGGCGCGCGCGCGCGCGGCCTCCACGGACTTCGAGCAGGTAGCGTTTCACGAAGCCGCGTTCCCTGTGCACGAGCTCGAGCCCGCGTCGTTTCACGGCGTGTTCTCGATGGAGGTCCTGTACTACCTGCCCGACGTCGATGCGGCGCTGCGTGCGATCCACGACTTGCTCGTGCCGGGAGGCCGGTTCGCCTGCGTCGTGGACTACTACCGTGAGAACGAGGCGAGCCACAGCTGGCCCGACGACCTGGGCTGCCCGATGACGCTGCTCTCGATGACGGGCTGGCGCGGGGCCTTCCAGGGCGCCGACCTCGAGGTGCTCGACCAGCAGTGCATCCAGCAGCCGCTGCTGCCCGGCGAGTCCCCCGGCTGGAAGCACGCGCAGGGGTCCCTCCTCACCTTGGGGCGGCGGCGCGAGTAAAACGGACGCTCCCCTCCGGAGCGCACCGATGGCTGAGTTCGTCCCCGCCCAGCACCAGCCGCCGCTGGATCCCACGCGGTTCTTGTGCACCGACGCGCCTGGCGATGAGGCCGTGCCGATGGACGTCGTGATCGTAGGCGCGGGTCCGGCCGGTCTCTCCGCCGCCATTGAGCTCGCGCGCCTCGTGCGCGCCGATGCCGAAGCCGGCGGCGGTTTGGGCGACGTCGAGATCGCCGTGCTCGAGAAGGCCGAAGGGCTCGGCCAGCACAATCTCTCCGGCGCCGTGGTGAACCCGCGCTCGTTCCAGGAGCTGTTCCCCGACATGGCGCTGGCGGACTTCCCGTTCCGCCGCCCCGTCGAAGGCGAGAAGGTCTACTTCCTCACCCAAGGCGGCTCGTGGCGCATTCCGACGCCGCCGCCGATGAAGAACCACGGCAACCACATCGCGTCGCTGTCGGAGATGGTCCGCTGGCTCGGCGGGCAGGCCGAGGCGCTGGGCGTCAACGTGTTCACGGGCTTCCCCGTCGCGTCGTTGCTCGTCGACGGCAAGACGGTTCGCGGCGTGCGCACGGTCGCCGCGGGACTTGATCGCGACGGCGGCCAGACGGGTGCGTACGAACCCCCGGGGGATCTCACCGCGCGCGTTGTCTGTCTGTCGGAGGGCACGCGCGGCCCGCTCGCGCAAGCCTGGCTGGCGGCGGAGGGCATTCAAGCCCCCAACCCGCAGATCTACGCGCTCGGCGTGAAGGAGATCTGGGAGGTCAAGCGACCCCTCGACTCCATCGTGCACACGATGGGCTGGCCCGTCCCGCGCAGCGCGTTCGGCGGCAGTTTCCTCTATCCGCTCGCCGACGACCTCGTGGCGCTCGGACTCGTGGTGGGACTGGACTACCGGGATCAAACAACCGACGTGCACGCCATGGTGCAGCGCATGAAGCAGCACCCGTTCTTCAAGCGCGTGCTCGGCGGGGGCGAGTGCGTGGAATGGGGCGCGAAGACGATCCCCGAGGGCGGGTGGTGGTCGCTCCCCGAGCGACTCTCCGGCGACGGGCTGGTGCTCACCGGTGACGCCGCGGGCTTCGTTGAGGTCGCCTCGCTCAAGGGCATCCACTACGCGATGAAGTCGGGCCTCGAGGCCGGCCGCGCGATCTTCCGCGCGCTCAAGGCCGGCGACACGTCGGCGGCGGGCCTCGCGAGCTACGACGAGTCGATGCGTTCGAGCTTCGTGTACGCCGACTTGAAGAGGCGCCGCAACATGCGGCTCGCGTTCAAGAGCGGGTTCTTCCTCGGCGGGCTCAAGGCGACCCTCATGACCCTCACGGGGGGGGCGTTCCCCGGCGGCCACATCGCAACCGAGCCCGACGCCGCCGAGCCGCGGCGCCCGGGTCCGGCGTCACCGGCCCCCGCCGCGCCGGCGCTGTCGAAGGTGGACGGGGTCTACAAGTCCGGCAACCAGACCCGGGACGACATCCCCTCCCACCTGAGCGTCGGGGCGGATGTGCCGGCCGATCTCGCGCGGCTCTACAGCCATCTCTGCCCGGCCGGGGTCTACGAGGCCGGCCCGGACGGCCTGCGCGTGAACGCGCCCAACTGCGTGGACTGCAAGGCCACGGACGTCCTGGGGCCCCGCTGGGAGCCCCGGGAGGGCGGCAGTGGCCCGCGCTACAAGCGGATGTAGGGCCCCGAACCGGTCCCGCCCCCAGCCGTTGCTCCCCATGGACGCCCGGGCGCGGGCGGGTACCCTCTGCGCTGCTAGGTTCACCTCCTTGATCACGCAACCTCACCCCTCGCTGCTGGCCCGATCCGGGCCGCAGGCTGCCCGCACGGCCGCCTGCCGCGGCGCCGCGTGGCTGCCGCTGATCGTGTCGGTGCTGGCCCACGCCGTGGTCGCGGGCCTCGTGGTGGCGGTCGTGGTCGCGCCGGAGTCC
>JAQBWE010000013.1 GCA_027625315.1 Planctomycetota bacterium | reverse complement strand
GCCCCAGTGCCCACGCCCCCCTACACAGAGGGGGAGCGGACCGAATCCGTGACACCCGCTGAGAAGCGTGACACCAGCGCCATGGCGGCCTGCAGGACGGTGGCGGGCTCCGGGGTCACACTTGTTCCGGAACATGCGCCAAAGGTCGTGACACGGATTCGCCGCGTCGGCGATGGCGCTGTGGCGCGTCTCTGGGGGCTTCCTGCGCCTACGCCTTGGTCGCCCGCGAGGGCGCGGGTAGGGGGCAGAACCAGACGCGGATGCGGCCTGAACCGGCGAAGTAGCAGACGCCGCGCTCGCCACCGCCGAGGCTCTCGATGGCCCGCGTGAGTTCCTTGCGTCCGATGGCCCCCACCGTCGCCTTCCCAGCGAAGAAGGCCTCCAGGACGGCCCGGGGGAAGAGCACGACGCCATCCCGGATCAGCGGCCAGCCCGCGGGGTCCGTGCTGCTCAGCCCCTCGCACGGAGGCACGTACGGGCGCGCCGCCTGCAAGAAGTCCTCAATGCAGGCCGTCAGGGCGCGAGGCGGCTTGCTGCCGCCCGCCTCAATGGGCCGGAGGCAGCGCGGATCGGCCATGGTCAACCCCAGCACCGCATCCCAGACCCTCTGCGTCACGGGCTCGAGCACGCGCTCGAGCATGGCGGCCACGGTCCGCCGGCACTTGACAGCGGAACTCAGAGCGTCCCAAGGCACGTCCCGGTGCACCCACTGCCCGGCGCGCTTGACAGACAACCGATAGCGCCTGATCTCGCCGGGGTGGTACCCGGTGACGGGGGCCACTCGCAGCCCCCACGCCAGCCGCGTCGGGTAGCGGCGATCCCGCCGCGCCAGCGCCCTCCGGAAGACGTGCTCCATTCCCAGGATCGTTCGTCCCCCTGCGGCGAGGAGGGAGTGGAGCGAGTAGCGGGGATCGGCCAGCAGCTTCTCAATATCGCGCCAACCGTGTCCGCGCTCGGCAGCAGCCTCCACAACGCGGACCACCTCGCGGTAGCTGAGGACGCCGCCCTCGTCTATGCCGGAGGCAAGGATCTGGCGGAGTCTCGCCCCCAACGCCCAGTCCCCGATCGTCCAGTCTGGCGCAAGTGTGAGGAGGCCCATCTCGGGGGGCACGGGCGCGGATCGTGCCGGCGCCGGCATGCCCCCGTGCTTGGCGAGTTCGTCCAGGAGCCGGCTTCCCTCCTCCAGGCTCCGCGTGGGATCCAATCGAAGCTTGGGGTTGAAGAGGTGGAGCCGCATGGGCTCCCGCTTCCGCGTCCGCTCCTCCAAGAAGAGGTCCTCGATCATGATGCGTGCGTCCCACGCGTAGGACTGCGCCGCATGCAGGAACTGAGCCACGATGCGCTGTGCGTTGAGCAGGAAGGGTTTGCTGCCTTCCGTCAGCACGCGAGCACGCTTGAAGGCGAAGATCGTCATCCAGTCCCAACCGTGCTCCAGCACAGCGGTGGGGCGGAAGAGCCCGTTGCGGAGGTGCTCGTCAGCGAACCTCCTCGCCCGGTGCCAGTGCTGGGGACTCAGGCGCAGACGATCGTCCTCGCCGACGTCACCTGCCGTCAGGTCGTCGTGGAGAGGGCCGCCCCGGCGGTAGAGGCTACGTAAGTCCAGAAGGAATACGAAGCCCAGCAAAGCCTGCTCGGTCGGAACATCGCCGTTATCCCGGGGCGGCAGCTCACGCTCGATCAAGGGTGAGAACCAGATGCGCTTACCGTCCGCGCTCGCCCGCGCTAGGTAGGCATCGAGCTTGGTCTCGTCCGTTTCGCGACTCGAGAGACCGAATCCACTGCCTCCCTTGGTTCCTGGATTTGAACTTTCAACCAAGAGTCTCCACGGCCTGTTCGCGTCGTGAGGTATGAGCCGCATCAGTTCCCGCAGCAGCAGGCACGCCGCCGCGGAACCCCTGCGCGGGATAACCGCTGCCGTCGAAGGCGACTCATGCGCCCGTCCGTCGGTCAACTTGGCACGTCGGTCTTAACGCGGGCATGGACTTCACCCGCTTGGATCTCGTTAAGCAACCGCGCCGCGCGCGCGGCCGCCGACCCGTCGGAGTACCCAGCGTAGCGCAGCGTGCTGACCAAGCTGCGATGGCCGAGGAACGCGCCAACCGTCGGGAGGTCCATGCCGGCCCGCACCAGGTTGATGGCCACGATGTGGCGGCAGTCGTGGATGCGTAACTCTGGTCGACCAATTCGCGCCGCACCCTCCTTGAACGCAAGCCGCCAAGCCTTGGCTAGGCTGCCATCTGCCATACACGCTCCGGCCAGCACCGGATCGGGTCCACGCAGGGGCCGCGTCCTCCCGGAGGCTTCCTCCTCGAGGATCGCTCGCAAGCGCCGGGACATACTGAGCAGGCGCGGCCGCTTGCCCTTGGTCTCCCGAACGAGAATCGAACTTGTGGAGAAGTCGATATCGCGCCACTGCAGCCGCAGCATCTCGCCCAACCGCATGCCCGACTCCAGAGCCAAGGACACCAGCAGGCGGTAGGGCTCGGCGACGGCATCGACGAGGTTCTGTTGCTCCCCAAGCGGTACGAGCGGCAGCGGCGTCTGCGGCTCGGAGGAGCGCCGAACGTCTTTCGTCGGGTTGCGGCGCACGATGCCCAGGTCTTGCGCGTGGCGAAAGATCCCGGACAGGGCGGAGAGTTCGCGATTGCGTGTCGGCCCCTTCACGCGCCTACGCGTTGCCATGTATGCCTCGATGTCCGCCGGCCGGATCGTACGCAGTCGCATATGGGCGAAGAAGGGCCCCAGGCGGTTCGGGATCAGGTTGCGGATCGAGTGGTAGGCGAGGGGTGTCTGCTCGCGCTGGGCGTACTCGAGGTAGCGAGGCACGAACTCACCGAAGCTCACGTCGCTCTCAGCGATCTCCCCCAGCAGGTCTTCACGGTCCACTTCCCGCTGAAGCCTCTCCAGCACCGCCAGCGCGGTGGCTCGGTCGGGTCCTCCGTAGCGCCGAACGTCGCGCCCGCGCCGCCGTAGCCGTACATAGAAGCCAGGCGCGTAACGCGGCTTGCCTCCGGGCCCGTTGCCCGGGAGGCGACGGCGGCAGACAGATCCGACCTGACGACGCGGCACCGGCACTGGCCTTCCTACCTCGCCAGACGCGGCCGGGCTGGCCGTGGCGCGTGGGGAGATGGCCCAATTCTAGGCGCTTCGCGCCGGTGATCGTGTGTCCTACTGTGTGCCCCCAAGGCCTGATGGGACTACGTCGTACGTGCGTTGGGTGAGCGTCGGACAACGTCGGAGAACGTCGTCTCGCCGATTTGGAATTCGCTCGAATTCTCTCTCGCACAGACTGTTCCGATAGCGATCCACATCACAGCAGAAGGCGAGAAATGGTGGTGCCGGAGGTGGGACTCGAACCCACAAGCCCGTAAGGGCGGGGGATTTTGAATCCCCTGCGTATGCCATTCCGCCACTCCGGCCGGAGCACGTCGCGGAATCCTACCGCACCACGCCCGCCCGTCCCCCTGTTGCAGGGCTGGCACACGCCACCCCACCCCCACCGCTCCCCTAGAACCGCAGGATGCCCCGGAAGCCCACGAACGGCGCAGGGTCAGACGTGTACGACCGCAGCCAGTTGCCCGACGCGTCCCGGATCGTGAACTCGCGCCACAAGTCCACACCCACACGCCACGTCAGGTCCAAGCTCTCCACCCCCCGGTAGCGCACCTGCAAGAACACCGGTGCCCGGCTCTCCGCCGCAATCTGGCCAAGCCCCGGCGCGTCCGGCGCCAGCCGATACCGATGCCCGATCAGCCCCGCCCCCGCGCCCACCTGCCAGCGCGTGTTCGGGTTCCACTGCACTTCCATCTCCGTCCCCGACAACACCAGCCGCCACGCCTGGCTCGGACGCCAGTCAAACTGCGGCCCGCCGATCACGAAGATCTCGTCGCCAAACGTGTCCTGCACAATCACGCCCGCGCCCAAGTCCAACTTGTCCGACACACGCCAGCCCGCGCCAACCGTCACCGCCCAAGAGAAGCCGTCGCTCAGGCTCGCGCCATCCTCCACATGCGAGCGCACATCGCCCGCCAAGAAGATCGCCACCGCTTCGCTCACCGGCTGGAACATGTTCGCGCCCGCAGCCAACCGGTGCAGCGTGCCCCACGGCTCGTCTGTACCGGGAATGAACTCGTTGCGGCCGCTGAACTCGTTCTGCCAGTTCGTGTACTCGAGGTACGTCCCGAAGCGACCGAACACCGGCGTCGGCTTCTCGAAGCTGAGCCGCGCGAGATTCATCCACGTGTCCGGTGAGCTGCCGCCGTCGCGGTTCAAATCCGACGACCACTGGTACTCCGAGCGCAACGTCACGATCCACTCCGGCGGCCCACCCTCCAGCGTGCCCACGCGCGTGCGCCGCTCGAGCGCGTCCCCCACGCGCCAGTCCGTCCGCTGCGTCAGCTCCTGCACTTCCGGCGGCACGACGATCGGGATGCCGCAGATGCTCGCCGTGATCGGCCGCGACAAGGTCGGCAGCGAGTCGCCGGGCACCGTGGTCCACGCGCCCGGCGGCGGCGGAATCTGCCCCGGCATGTAGGCGATCGAACTAGGCGCCGGAAGCGGTTCGGGTCGCGCCGGTGCGGTGGTCTGGCAGGCCGCCGTGGCGAGGGCGACGAACGCGACGATTAGACCGAGGAGAGTCGTGCGAGCCATGCCCCAAGCGTCGGCGCACGAACCGGAACGGCAAGGACCGTTCCGCGGTCCTTCACGCTTCGGACGGCCGGCAGCGGCATGGCGATCGGCCCCGGCTCGCTCCAGGGCGAGAACGGGGGGGTCTGCTGCGGGCTCGTTCCGCGCAGAGGGCGGGCCTCAAACAGCGGGCTCGGCCCGCCCTGAGACTCGCCACCCGCGAAGGGAATGCAGTCAAGCGCCGGGACCTGCTGCTCCGCCGACCGCTCGAGCTCCTGTGCGGGCAGCACGCGCTCGACGAACGCCTGCACCGGCTCCAGCCCCAGGCACAGCCAGGCCAACCCCCCGAAGAGGGCCAAGACCAGCAGCTGCATGCGGGACGCGTCGCGGGGCACCGTGGCTCCTTTGCTACCCCTAGTTGACGCGCGCCAGCCGCGCGGGTTGGCAAGAGCTGTGCAAGACGTGGATTCGTGGGGACCTTCGCCCCGCCGGCCGCGCCGCAGGCCGCTCCGCGGGCCTAGCCTGCGGGGTCGTAGGCCAAGTTCGCCGACAGCCAGCGCTCGACCTCGGCCAGCGGCAGTCCCTTGCGCCGGGCGTAGTCCGCAGCCTGGCCCGCACCCACCCGCCCCACCGCGAAGTACTTGGCCTTCGGATGGGCGAGGTACAGCCCGCTCACCGAGGCCGCGGGCGTCATCGCAAAGTGCTCGGTCAGGCCGATCCCGAGCGCCTCAGCCCCCAGCAGGTCAAACAGCCGCCGCTTCTCGCTGTGGTCCGGGCAGGCCGGGTAGCCAAACGCGGGGCGGATGCCGCGGAAGCGCTCGCGCAACATGTCCTCGAGCGCGAGATCCTCCGTGGCGCCGTAGCCCCATGCCGTCCGCACGCGCGCGTGCAGGTACTCCGCGAACGCCTCGGCCAAGCGATCGGCCAGGGACTTCAGCAGGATCGCGCGGTAGTCATCGAGCGCGGCCTCCGCAGCGGCCACGAGCGCATCCACACCCAAGCCCGCCGTGACGGCGAACGCCCCGGCGTGATCGATCAAGTTGGTCGCCCGCGGCGCGACGAAGTCCGCCAGCGACGGGTTGGGTCCGGTGCGCTCGCTCTGGCGCTGGCTGCGCAGCATGGGGAAGCGCGCGATCTCGCGCGCCGAGTCAGCCGGGTCGAGATAGACGATGTCCTCGCCGTCGCCGTACGCGCGCCAGAGTCCGTAGACCCCCGCCATGCGCAGCGAACCGTCGCGCTCAAGTTCATCAAGCACGGCCTCGGCATCGGCCAACAGCTTGCGAGCCTCCACGCCCTTCGCCGGGTCGTCCAAGATCGTGGGATAGCGCCCCTTCATGCCCCACGCGGCGAAGAAGAACGTCCAGTCGATCCACGGACGCAGGTCCTTGATCGTGACGTCGTCCACCACCTGCACGCCGAGCGCCTCGGGCGTGGGCAGATCCTCCTGGCGCCACTCGATGCGCGTGCGGTTGGCAAGCGCTTCTTCAAACGAGAGCAGCGGCCGGCCGCTGCCGCGGGCGAACTGCTCGCGTAGGCGCTCCTGCTTGGCGCGGTTCGCCGCGCCGAACGTCACGCGGCGGCCCGCATCGAGGAGATCGGACACCACGTTCACCACGCGCGAGGCGTCCAGCACGTGCACGGTTTCGCGCGAGAACGCTGGGGCGATCTTCACCGCCGTGTGCTGGGTGCTCGTCGTGGCGCCGCCGATGAGCAAGGGCAGCTCGATCTGGCGCCGCTCCATCTCCCGCGCCACGTGCACCATCTCGTCGAGTGAGGGCGTGATCAGCCCCGAGAGCCCGATGGCGTCGACCTTCTCGGCCAACGCGACATCCAGGATGCGATCGCAGTGCACCATCACACCCAAGTCGATCACCTCGTAACCGTTGCAAGCCAGCACGACCGACACGATGTTCTTGCCGATGTCGTGGACGTCGCCCTTCACCGTGGCGAGCACGAGCTTGCCCCGGCTCTTGATCACGCCGTCCGCGCCGCTCTCCATGTAGGGCTCGAGCCACGCCACGGCGCGCTTCATCACGCGCGCGCTCTTCACGACCTGCGGCAGGAACATCTTTCCGGCGCCGAACAGGTCGCCGACGATCTTCATGCCGTCCATCAACGGCCCTTCGATGACGTCCAGCGGCCGCTCGCAGAGCAGGCGCGCCTCTTCGGTGTCTTCGTCGATGAAGTCCACGACGCCGTGCACCAAGGCGTGCTTGAGCCGCTCGCGCACCCCTTCCGCGCGCCAGACGAGATTCTGCACGCGCTTGGTGCCCTCGCCATGCACGCCCGCGGCGAACGCCACGAGCCGTTCCGTGGCGTCGGGACGGCGGCAGAACAGCACGTCTTCGACGCGCCGCAGCAGCGCCGGCTCGATGTCCTCGTAGATGGCCAGCTGGCCGGCGTTCACGATGCCCATGTCCATGCCGGCAGCGATGGCGTGATAGAGGAACGCTGCGTGCATCGCCTCGCGCACCACCTCGTTGCCGCGGAAGCTGAACGATAGGTTGCTCACGCCGCCGCTAATGAGCGCCCCCGGGCAGCGCTTTTTGATCTCGGTCGTGGCCTCGATGAACGACATCGCATAGGTGTCGTGCTCGGCGATGCCCGTGGCGACGGCGAGGATGTTGGGATCAAAGACGATGTCGTGCGGGTCGAAGCCCACGTCGTCGACCAGCAGGCGATACGCGCGCTCGACGATCTCGATCTTGCGTTCCGTCGTGGCCGCCTGGCCCTCCTCATCGAATGCCATCACCACCACGCCGGCGCCGAAGGAGCGCACAACGCGGGCCTTCTCCAGGAAGTCGGCCTCGCCCTCCTTCAGGCTGATCGAGTTGACGATTGCCTTGCCCTGCACGCAGCGTAGGCCGGCCTCCAGCACCGACCACTTCGACGAGTCGATCATGATCGGTACGCGCGCGACCTCGGGCTCCGTGGCGATCAGGTCGAGGAAGACGGTCATGGCATGCTCAGAGTCGAGCAAGCCCTCGTCCATGTTCACATCGAGTAGGTTGGCGCCGCCGCGGACTTGATCCACCGCCACGGCCAGCGCGGCCGTGTAGTCACCGTCGCGAACGAGGCGCGCGAACCGCTTGGAGCCCGTGACGT
This sequence comes from Planctomycetota bacterium, assembly GCA_027625315.1. Classification (GTDB taxonomy): domain Bacteria; phylum Planctomycetota; class PLA2; order PLA2; family JAEUHO01; genus JAHEIK01. The sequence goes on along the minus strand of JAQBWE010000013.1, from coordinate 17,810 downwards.
TCGTCCGCTCCCCCACCATGATGAAGTTGCTCTCGGGGCGAATCTCGAGCGGCTCCAGGCCGCTGAAGCGACTAAACGGCGGCCGCTCGCGCGGCACGGTGCGCGGCACGACGCCCGCGACGGCGGCGGACAGCGCGGCCACGTGCTCGGGCGTCGTCCCGCAGCAGCCGCCCACGAGGTTCACGAGCCCACTCGTGGCGAACTCGCGCAGGAGCTCAGCCGTGCGCTCGGGCGGCTCGTCGTATTCACCGAAGGCGTTGGGGAGCCCCGCGTTGGGGTAGCAAGCCACAGGCGCCGTGGCGACCGCCGCGAGGTCAGCCAGATGCGGGCGCATCTCCTCTGCCCCAAGCGCGCAGTTGAGCCCCACCAGCAACGGCCGGGCGTGCTCCACGGAGATCCAGAACGCCTCGATGGTTTGGCCCGAGAGCGTGCGCCCGCTGCGGTCCGTGATCGTGCCGGACACGATCAGGGGCACGTCCACGCCCTTCTCCGCGAGCACGTCCTGGACGGCCGCGATGGCCGCCTTGCCGTTCAGCGTGTCGAAGATGGTCTCGACGGCGAGGATGTCCACGCCGCCGTCCACCAGCCCGCGCACCTGCTCGGCGTACGACGCGCGGACGTCCTCGAAGCGCACGTCGCGGTACGACGGGTCCTCGACCTTGGGCGAGATGGACAGCGTCTTGTTGGTCGGGCCGATGGAGCCTGCCACAAACCGCGGGCGGTCCGGGGTGCGTTGCGTCCAGCGGTCGGCCGCGGCGCGGGCGAGGCGCGCGGCCTCCACGTTCATCTCGTAGGTCAGGTGGCCCGTGCCGTAGTCGGCCTGGCCGATCGAGGTGGCCGTGAAGGTGTCGGTCTCGATGATGTCGGCGCCGGCCTCGAGGTAGGCCTCGTGGATCGCCGTGACGACCTCCGGCCGCGTGAGGGTCAGGATGTCGCAGTTGCCCTGGAGATCCTGGCCGTGGTCGGCGAGGCGGGTGCCGCGAAACTCGGCCTCCCCCAGCCCCGCGCGCTGAACCATCGTGCCCATGGCTCCATCCATCACGAGGATGCGCCGGGCGAGGAGATCCTCGAGGCGTCGGCGGACATCGTGACGGGCCGGGTCGGTGGGGCTCAAGGTGCGTGATTCTCGCCGATGCGGTCGGAGATTCGAACGTTTCCGTCGGGCGGGCATTCGGTACGATCCCGGCATGCACGTCGTTCTTCTCCGGCACGGTATCGCCGAGGACCGGACCGACCTACCCGATGAAGACCGGGCCCTCACCGAGAAGGGGGCGGACCGGACGGTCGAGGCCTGCCTCGGCCTCGTGGCCATGGATGTCGAACCTGAGCTGATTCTCACCAGCCCCCTGCGGCGCGCGTTTGAGACCGCAGCCATCGCGTCGGAGCTGCTCGATTGCCCCAGCGTGCGCGAGACCGACGCGCTCAGGGGTGGGGCGCATCCCGGGCTGATCTTCGGCGAGCTTGCGCACTTAGATGTGGGGACCGTGCTCTGCGTCGGCCACGCGCCGCACCTGGATCTCGTCCTGGCGCAGGCCATCGCGTCTGGGCAGGCCAGCATCGAGAGCATCAAGAAGGCCGGCGCGGCTTGCATCGAGTTCTCGCGGGTCGCCGCGGGCCTGGGTCACCTGGTGTGGCAGCTGCAGCCGCGCGCCCTTCGGGCCTTGGGCGGCGGCGACTAGCACTCGCGGTACTCTGCCGCGCGGAGGTCCGCGTGTCCCAGTTCGCCAGCAGCCCGTATCTCGTGCCCTTCGATGGTTCTGCGCGCTTGGCCTCGATGCGCACCTCGCCACCCAAGCGCGCACCGGGCAAGAAGGTGTGCAAGGAACGCCTCGTCGACCTACGCAAGGAACTGGCGTCGCTCCAGCGGATCCTGTACGCCCACGACCGGCACGCGATCCTGCTCGTGTTCCAGGCCATGGACGCGGCGGGCAAGGACGGCACGATCCGCGCGGTGTTCGAGGGCGTGAACCCGACGGGCTGCCACGTGACGTCGTTCAAGCAGCCGTCCGCGCTGGAGCTCGATCACGACTTCCTGTGGCGCACGAACCTGCACCTGCCTGCCCGCGGACAGATCGGCATCTTCAACCGCAGCTACTACGAAGAAGTGCTCGTGGTGCGCGTGCATCCCGAGTACCTCGAGCCGCAAGGCCTGCCCCAGCGCGTGGACCGCGAGACCATCTGGGAGGACCGCTTCCAGTCGATTCGCGATCACGAACTGCACCTCGATCGCAATGGCATCGTGGTGCTCAAGTTTTTCCTCAACGTCTCGAAGGAGGAACAGCGCAAGCGCTTCCTCGCGCGCCTAGACGAGCCTGAGAAGAACTGGAAGTTCTCGGCTGGCGATGTGCGCGAGCGGGCCCACTGGGACGCCTACCAGAGCGCGTACCAGCAGGCCCTGGCCGCCACCAGCCGACCCCACGCCCCCTGGTACGCGATTCCCGCCGACAGCAAGCCCTACATGCGGCTCTGCGTGGCGGAGATCCTCGTCCAGCGGCTCCGTGCCCTGGACCTCAAGTACCCCACCGTCGATGCCAAGGCCGCGACCCAGTTCGCCGCCATGCGGCGCGAACTCGAGGCCGAATAGGCGGGGATCCGCGCCCCCCGGGCGGGCGCGGGGTTCAGAATCGGGGACTCGGGCCTCGCGCTGAGGCGCTGATCGCATAGGATCGTGCCCCGATCGAGAGCCGTGGAGGGCTTGCATGAGGATCATGCGTCTGCTGTTGCCGGCCCTGCTCGCGGCAGCGCTCTGGGGTCCGGGCACGGCGGGCGCCGAGGACGACCCCTGCCTGTGCCGCGACATGATCGTCACGTGCACGGCGACGCCCGGCACGGTGGTCCTGGGCGACCCCTTCGAGTTCTGCGCGACCGTCAAGAGCGTGGGCGCCGTGCCGCTCGAGAACGTCCGCCTCACCATCACCGGCTGTCTGAACACGAGCGCTGAGGCCGATCAGAAGCTCGAGATCATCATCCCGCGCCTCGCGCAGGGTGAGACCGCCACGCATTGCGTTCGGTTTCGTTGCAACCAGGTCGGCGAGTGCCGGCTTACGGCCCACGGCGTGGACTCCACGGGCATCGCCGCCTCGGGCTGCATCTGCACTGCCTTCTGCAAGGGCTTGCCGGCCCTGCAGCTGGAGATGATCGACACGGCGCTCGATCGGTCACCGGCGGGCATCTTCCGCCTCGGTGAGACGTTCATGTACCGACTGCAGGTCGAGAACGACCGCGGCTCCGCCCTGACGCCCGACATGGTCGTCCAGTTCACGTTGCCGCCGGAACTTGAGTTCGTGGGCGGCCGCGCGGACGGCGCCGTGACCGTGTCCGGCAGCGGCTTGGCCGCTACGTCGTCGGTGTTCGTGCTGCGACCCGGCCAGGTCATCCGCATGGAGTTCGAGTGCAAGGTCATCAAGGTGCCCACGCGGAGCCTCGTCCAGGCGCGCGCCGTCGTGGTCGCTGAGCCGGGAGCGCACGAGTTGGCCGTCGAAACGGAGAGCACGACGCTCCGCCGCTAGCCCGGCGCAGATTGCACTCAAGTCGCACGGGGACTTTGGTCGAGGGGGCAGCGTCAGCCCCCCTTCGAGACGAGACTCCCCCCGTGAAATCACACGAACGCCGGCGCGCCGAGCGCGTCGAGGTCGGCATCCCGGCCCAGATCTACACCCACCGCGGCTTCCTCGACGCCAAGGTGTGCGACCTCAGCCGGACGGGCCTGCGCCTGCGACTGCGCGTCAAGGACCTCGACCTCGAGGCCACGGAGGATCTGCGCAGCGCGGCTGAGGCCGTGGCGAGCATCCTCGGCGACCAGTTCGCCCTGGACCTGGACTACCGCAAGCTAGGTCCCCTGCTCCAACGCGGGGTCGAGCTCACGCGCATCGCCCTACCTGTGGACGAGCCGCTGTTCGTGGAGCTCTGTTGCTCGTTCGACGAACCGCTGAATGACGCGGTTACGGACATCCTGCAGACCGAGCTGCCGCCGGTACGCACCGTCGCGCTGGCAGTGGCCCGCGAAGTGGAGCCCCCGCGCGCCTGCTCGGGCGTCATGACCATGCGCTCGGCCGACGAACTCCGAGAGCGGCCGGTCAAGCTGCCGCCCGTGGAGCCGGAGCCCAAGCCGAGCATTCCGCCGGTCCGCCACCGCTACCGCGCGCTCGTGACGGGCACCTCCAAGGAAGCGCCGCCCGCGTTCTTCTGTCACACCGACTTGGTGACGGCGGTCGGCGTGCGGGTGTGCATCTCACGGCCGCGCGACGCCTCGGGCGTCCGCGAGACAATGACCAAGCTCGTCAAGGTGCACGGCCACGAAGTGGACGTACGCCTGTTGGACGCCAAGACCGACGTGTGGTCGGGTCCGGCGCGCGTAACGGGCGTAGAGCTTCCCCCGGATCGACGAGACGTCATGCTCGTGACCCTGGCGTTCGCACGCCCGCTTGGTCTACCCGCGCTGCGTCAACTCGGCCTAGTCGCCGCGTAGCTACGAGCCCGGCAGCGGAGGCGGAGGCGGACACGCCGGCGGCAGCGCCGTCGTGTCGTAGTTGTAGGCCTCTTGGGTCGGAAGGCTGAGCGGCACCTGCCGCAGCCCGCAGGGCTGACCGGTGCACTCGTTGAACACGATCTGGAACAACGTGGGCGACTCGTTGCTCGTCGTGGCGGCGCTCGCGCCCTCGGGCAGTGCGCCGAACTTGCCAATGATGTCCACGAGGCTGCTGATGCTCTCGGCAACGGCGGTGTTGTCGAGGTTGGCGTCGATGGCAGTGAGCTGCCAGCCGTCGGCGAACGTGAACTTCACAGCGGACTTGCCGAGACCGGCCCAACTGTGCACGCGGTAGCGCTTGCTGTAGTCGGGCAGATAGACGACCTTGAAGTCGTAGACACCCGCTGACGCCTGCGTGCGCAGCAGGTAAGGCGCGGGCGCATACACGTCGTAGCCCGTACCGCACCCATCGCGTTGCACTTGGTAACCGGCGCAGCCTGCGAGCAGGCCGCAGAGCAGCAGGCCGCCAAGTAGCAACGTCAACCCTCGTAGCGCACTTGTCATCGCGCCTCCTCTTCATCGGGGGCCCATGCGGCCCCACACATCACCTGAGGGTAGGAGAAGGACGGTGGCCGGCGCAACCCCAGAGAGCGAGGACCGGGGCCGCGCGACCAGCGAGACAAACGGGAGAAAATGGCGGAGAGATAGGGATTCGAACCCTAGGTACCCGTGAAGGTACACCGGTTTTCGAAACCGGCCCGTTCGACCACTCCGGCATCTCTCCGCGCGTCGCGTCGGCAGGCCGGACGGTAGGTGCCCCCCTGCCCCTCGTCAAGAAGGGCCCGGACGACCCCTCACGACCTCGCGGCACCGCCCCGGCGCCGTGCCGCAAAGAACGCCCGCAGCACCTCACCGCACGACTCCGCCAACACCCCACTCACGATCTCGGGCCGGTGGTTGAGGCGCGCATCCGCCGGCACATTCGCCAGGCTCCCGACCGCGCCCGCCTTGGGGTCCTGCGCGCCAAAGATCAGCGTGCGCACCCGCGCGTTCACGACCGCGCCCGCGCACATGAAGCACGGCTCCAGCGTGACGTAGAGATCGCAGTCCTCCAGCCGCCACGACCCGAGCGTCTCAGCCGCGTCGCGCAGCGCCAAGACCTCCGCATGCGCGGTGGGGTCGGCGTCCATCTCGCGCCGGTTATGCGCACGCGCAATCACCTGCCCGGCGCGCACCACCACGGCCCCCACCGGCACCTCGCCAGCCTCCGCGGCCTGATCCGCCTCTTCGAGTGCCTCGCGCATGAAGCGCTCGTGCGTCGCGCCGTCCATCGCTAGCCGAGGCCGGCAGCCTTGCGGCGCGCCTCGCGCTCCGCGCGCCGCTCGCAGGCTCCGTCGGCGCGCCAGACGTTGCAGCGCACGAACAGCGTCAAGCTGTGGTCCTTCATCGTGAAGCCGTGCGCTTCGACGACCTGCTGCTGAAGACGCTCGATCTTCTCGTTGGTGAACTCAATCACCGCACGGCAGTCCACGCACACCATGTGGTCGTGATGCTGGCGATCCACGGCGCGCTCGTAGCGGCGCGTGCCATCGGCAAAGTCGTGGCCCTCCACAAGGGCGGCGTCCTCGAGCACGGCCAACCCGCGATACACCGTGGCCAGCGAGACGGCCTCGCCGTCGTTGCCCAGGGCCCGGTGGAGTTCCTCGGCCGTGAAGTGGCCGTGGTGCGAGAGCGCCGCCTTGGCCATGGTGCGGCGCTGCTCCGTCATCTTCAGGCGGCGCGCGCGCAGGAACACCTCGAGTTCGCTGAGCGCGCTCTCGAGGGCATCCTCGCCGAAGGGGTCGTCATCTTGGAGCATGCCCGCAGTCTACCGCAGGCGCTGGACGCCCCCCCGGCGCTACTTCATCGAGGCGATCTTCTCGAGGGCCCGCGGGATCAGGGCGTGCACCGACTTGGGGGCCCGGATGACGAGGTAGCGATCGGTCGCGCGGATGGCCCAGTCGTCGTTCTCTTCCCACTGCGCCGGCACCAGGAGCTCCTTGATGAGCTCGGCGACGGCGTCGCCGCTGGTGAGCGGGTCGTTCTCGACGGGCTTCTCAGGCTCGTACTCCTCGCCCACGAACCCCGAGGGGTTGAGGTTGATCGACGGGCCGAAGAAGTCGGTCTTGGTCCAGGTGATGTGGGAGATCGTGTAGAGCTTCGTGACCGGCTTGCCGTGGCTGTCGGCTCGCGAGGTCAGGAACACGATGTTGCCGCGCACGGTGAGCGCCATGTCGTAAGGCTTGGCGATGACGTCCTCGAGGAACGTCCAGACGCTCACCTTCTCAAGCTCGACGGTGTAGGAGAGGTCCTGCCACTCGATTCCGGCCTTCGCGAGCGCCGACTGCTTGATGATGATGTTCTTCCCCGTCGCCACGCGCAGCCACTTCACGACGCCCTCGAGGTTCGTTTCCTTGAACTCGATGCGCGTGAGCGTCTGCGCCTTCAGCGCGCGGACGAGGGCGATGTCCTTCGCGGAGGGCTCCGCGCCAGCCACACCGGGCAGGGCGAGGCAGAGGAAGGCAGCCGAGAGGCAGGCCAAGGCGGTGCGCATAGGAACTCTCCTTGTTCCTTTCTACCAACGCCGTGGGGCGGCCGATGTTGGGCGTAAGCGCTGGGCCCTTGGTCCTGCGGATTCGCAGGCGAGCGCCTGCCTGGGGGAGCCTGACCTAGGCGGTCGCTTCTCGGCCAATGGCACGGTGGGCGATGTCGGTTCGCTTGTAGGCCCCCTCCCAGCGGATGTGGGCGGTCGCCGTGTAGGCGCGGTCCCGCGCGGCCTGGAAGGAGGCCCCCAGGGCGCTGACACAGAGCACGCGCCCACCGGCGGTCGAAACCCCGCCATCGTCGCGCTGGCGGGTGCCCGCGTGATAGACGCGCACGTCGGCCAAGGCCTCGGCGTCCTCGAGCCCATAGATGGGCTTGCCCACCGCGTAGTTGCCCGGATAGCCCTCGGCCGCCATGACGACGCCCACGCACGGACGCGGGTCGACGTCGGGACCCGAGGCGAGGTCGGCCAAGCGACCGGTCGCGGCCGCATACAGCATCTCGTAGAAGTCGCCGCGCAGGCGCGGGAGCATCACCTCGGTCTCGGGATCCCCAAAGCGCGCGTTGAACTCGATCACGCGCGGGCCGCCGCGCGTGATCATCAGGCCGGCGAACAGCACGCCGCGGTAGGTAATGCCCTCGTGCTTCAGCGCATCGAGCATCGGCACGAGGATCGTGCGCTCGACGCGCGCGAGCATCTCGCCCTCGACGACGGGCGCGGGGCTGTACGCGCCCATGCCACCCGTGTTGGGACCCTTGTCGCCGTCGAAGATCGCCTTGTGATCTTGCGCCGTGGGGAGCATCAGGAGCGTATCGCCATCGGTGATGGCGTGAACGGAAGCCTCTTCGCCGCGCAGGAACTCCTCGACGATGACGCGCGAACCCGCGTCGCCGAAGCGCTTGGTTTCCATGGCCTCGTCGATTGCGGCAACCGCCTCGCGCGGGCCGAGGCACACCGTGACGCCCTTGCCAGCCGCCAAGCCGTCGACCTTCACGACGATCGGCCACCACTCCTGCTGGGCAATGTGCGCGCGTGCGGCTTCGAGGTCGGTGAACTCGAAGTAGCCCGCGGTGGGCACGTTGTGGCGCGCCATCAGGCGCTTGGCAAAGACCTTGCTGCCCTCGAGCTGCGCGCCGGCCTTGTCGGGTCCGAAGATCACGAGGCCGTGGCCGCGGAACACGTCGACGATGCCGCCGACCAGCGGCCCCTCCGGGCCCACGACCGTGAGGTCGATCCTCTTCTCCAGGGCGAACTGCGCCAGCCGCTCGTGATCGGTCAAGAGGAGGTCGGGCACGCACGTAGCAACGGCTCCGATCCCCCCATTGCCGGGGGCGCAAAACACCTCCGCCACCTGCGCGCTGGCCGCGAGGGCCTCACACAGGGCGTGTTCACGCCCGCCGCTTCCAATCACGAGGACCTTCTTGCTCATGGGGTTCCTCTACCACGCGGCCCGCTGGTGATGAAACGGTGACACGCAGCGGGCCAGAAACAGCCCGGATCCGGGGTGGATGGTTGGGTCCGGGGTCCTGCGAACGCGCAAAGGGGGCCCCTCTGGCTATCCTCCGGGGCAACCGATCGGGTGAGGTCCCGGTCCGAACGGCCTTTCAGGTCGGCGGCCCGCGGGCCGAACCTATACCTCGGCAAGAGAGACCGGACCCAAGCCCTCTTAGGGACGGGTCCCCTGGGAGGAACCAGTCTATGAAGTCCATTATCCTCGCGATCGCCCTGCTCGGCATGGGCGTCCTGCTGAGCGGCTGCAACTCGTGCAACCCCTGCGAGCCGGATCCCTGCTGCGAGCCCGTCTACGTCAGCCCCTGCTGCCCGGCTCCGAGCCAGGGCATGGGTTACGACGTCGTCGGCAACTAGTAAGCGGCGATCACTAGCGCGCTCCTTCGGGGGCGCACTTCCCGAGCTCGTTGTTCGGGAAGATTCATCCGCCGGAGGGGTGCTGCGTTTCGTGCGCAGCACCCCTTCTCTCGCTTTTGCTGCGCGACCCGCTGCGCCGCGTGGACGGGAAGCCCGTGGTTACGATGCGCGCCCGGAGGTTGGCAGCGACCCGCATGACCGTTGCGGTTGCCCGAACAGCATGAAGATGAACCCGATGGAACCGAAAAGCACCCGCTGGGCCCTGGCCTTGGCTCTGGTGTGCGCCGTGATCCTGCTGAGCGGCTGCTGCGGCTGGGACCCGTGCAACGCGTGCCCGTGCGCTGAGCCGCCCAACCCGTGTCGCTGCATGCCCTGCTGCGACCCCTGTGGCGGGCCGTAGCGCGCTCGCTGCGCTTCGGTGCGCTTCGGTGCGCTGGCTGGTTCGAGACCCCGGCTGATCTGAGTACCCGGCTGGCGAACGGCCGGCTGCACACGGAAGCGGCTGCAAGCAGAAGAAGTGGTCGGGGTGGCGGGATTCGAACCCGCGGCTGGAAGCTCCCAAAGCTTCCCCTCTACCGCTGAGGTACACCCCGAACGTGCGATCGGTGCCGACTCTACCCGGAGGCGGGTGGCGTCCTACTTGCCGGTCACGGGGCCCCCACCGCTGCTCCCCGGGCGGGGGCCGTCCGGAGGCTTGACTGGCGTGGGCGGGTTCGCCGGCGGCTTGGACTCGCCGTCCTTGCCCTTGCCTTTGCCCTCGCGGTCTTCGGGCCGCTGCCTGCGCGGATCCGGCTCGGGCTCGATGATCTGCACGTCCTTCTCAAACGTCAGGACCCAGCCCTTCTGCAGGATCAGGCTCCAGGGCGTGTCGGGGTACTTGCGCGCCATGCGCGACTGCGCCAGGAACACCTCGGCGAAGCGCGCGTCGCGATCTTCGTCGCCGAGGTCGATCTTCTTGAGCGGCAGCTCGACGCCGCCGGCCAGGGGCTTGGGCACGATGCGCGCGCGCCGGTAGGTGACGTCGAGCGGCTTGATCGAGTCGAGCGCGGCGAGCGCCTCGCCGTGGTGGAAGCGCACCTTGCGCAGTTGCACGCCGAGCAGTTGGAAGTCCGCCTCGATGCGCTCTGCGAGCGGGTCCTCGCCAGGCTGCGCCTTGCGCTCCTTGGCGTTGGCGGACTCCCACCACTTCAGGGCCGTCTCGACAGCCGCCATGCGCTCCTTCACGAAGCCGGCGGCCTTCTTGACGTCGTCCATGTCCTCGAACCATGTCAGCGGCGCGTTCTCAGAACGCACGGGGCGCTCAGGACGCGTGATGAGCGTTGTGCCCCGCCGCTCGAGCGCGCCGATGCGCTGGACCACCGGCACCGCCTCGTTGGCCAGATGCTCCCAGACGCGCACGATGGTCTGGGCGCGCCAGTCCTTGTTCAGGCTCTTGAGCACCTTCTCGCGCGGGCGCAGGTCGGGCGCAAACAGCCCCAAGCGTGCGTAGTCGTAGGTCGTGGGCCGATTGCGCCGCGCCCAGCCCTTGCGGGGAGCGTCTTCGGTCTCCTTGGGTTCCTGGCGCGACTCGTGGTTCGCGGGCAGCGCGAAGTCGTACACGAAGTACCGGCCGCCGGAGGTGTAGCTCAGCGTCGCCAGGGACCAGTAACCGAAGCCCGACGGCACGGGGTAGCGGGGCGGGCGCACCCAGACGAAGTCGGCCTGCGCGAGGTCGAACTCCCAGCGGTACGGCACGAGGCCGAACGCCACTTCGGCACCGTAGTACATCTCGCCGGGCGCGAGCTTGCGCGGCTCGGGGTTGTAACGCTCCGTGAAGCCCAGCGCCGGATAGTCGCGCGCCTCGAACTCCTGCAGCCACGCGCGCTCGAATCCAGACTCGCCTGCCACGCAGTAAAACGACGCGCCGCTCGCCACGACCGCTTCGCGGGTGGCCTCGACATCATCCTCAGCGCCGTCGAACTCCTGCGAAACGAGCAGCATGGCCTTCGGACCGTTCCCGCCGCCGCGCACGCGCGCGCTCGCCGCGCGCACGCCGCTGAGGATGCTGCGCGGGCCGTCAGCCGGCAGGAACGCGAGACCCGCCAGCGCGCCGGCGGCGTCCTTGGGAATGCGACTCGGCGGCGACCAGACATCGGTGAGCACGCCGTACACGCCGATGCGCAGGCCCGCCGGACCCTCGTTCCAAGCCCGCTCGAGCGACGCCGCAAGCACGTCGATCTCGTCCTTCAGGCTGCTCGTGGGATCGATGACCAGCACGAGCTCGGCGGGGTCCTGGGTGGTGTCGGCCTCCCAGCGCGCCTTGAGGTCGCGGGCCACGTAGCAGAGGCAGTCGGCGATGTGCTGCTTGCGCTCGTAGATCTCGGCGGGGGTCCGGGCTTCGCTCGTGACCTCCGCGGGCGCCGGACCGATCCCCAGCGTCAGGGCCAGCAGCGGCACCAGGATCGCGGCAAGGACTCGGGGGGAGGACATCGGCTCCACTCTACACCGCCTGCGCGGCATCCCGGCCGCAGGCCGTATCATCGCGCCATGCCGCTCGGACCCGACCGCCCCCGCCCGGGGAGCCTGCGCCGCCACCGTGCGGCGGCCTTGGCCCTAGGCCTGCTCTTTGTGCTGCCGCTGGGCCGCCTGCCGCTCAGCGCCGAAGAGGTCCCGGCGGCAGCGACGCCCGAGGCGTTGATCGTCGGAACCTTCCCGGCGCCGGTCGAGTGCGTCGTAGACGGCGACACGGTGCGCCTGCCCGCAGGCCAGCCCTCCGTGCGCGTGCTCGCCGTGGACTGTGAGGAAGTGCTCAAGCGGGACCAGGACCGCAAAGCGGCCACAACGGACTTCGCTGCCTATGCCAGGGCCAAGCGCGGCAGCAGCCCGCGCCCGGTGAAGTACGGCACCCCCGCCGGGGACGCCGCGCGGGACTTCGCCCGGGAGCTGTTTCAGGACGCCAAGGGCATGCGGCTTGAGCGCGACGAGGTGGATGACCGCGCGCGCGACTTGTACGGGCGCACGTTGGCGCACGTGATCGTGCTCAAGCCGTCGGGCGAGGTGAACCTCGCAGAGGCGCTTGTGCGCGCGGGGCACTCGCCGTACTTCACGAAGTACGGCCGCTCGCTGCGGTTCGACGCGGCCCTGCGTGCCGCGCAGGAAGAGGCGCAGGCCGCCAAGCGCGGGATCTGGGCCACCGAAGGCCCGGCGCACTACCCCGACTACGCGGAACGCCTCGCCTGGTGGGACGCGCGCGCCGTGCAGTTGGCCCACTGGCGCACGGTCGCCAACGGTGAGGATCACGTCACGCTCGGCGCAGCAGATGCAGACGAGAAGTTGGCCAAGCTTGTCGGCCGCGAAGCGGTCGTGTTCGGGCTCTTCGACCGCGAGCTGAAGACAACCACCGAGGGGCGGCGGATCTTCTTGCTCACGCACGTCCGTGGGCGTGGCTTCCCGCTCGTGTTCTTCGATGAAGCCGTGATTGAGAAGCTCGATCGCCCGGCGCTGGAGGCGCGCTACATCACGGTGCGGGGCAAGGTGACGCTCTACGAGGATCGACCCCAGATGGTGATCGAGGATCCGACGAAGATCTCGACGAAGTGAGAGGGGCTGAGCCCGTGAACGATGTCTCCCGAGTCACCCCCGGACGCCTCGCGCTCGGCTTCGCCCTCGTGTTGGGGCTGGCTGGCTGCGGTGATGGCGACGGGCGCTCCGCCCCGATTGCTGAGATCGATCAGGTCGCCTACGCGGTCTCGCAGATCCTCGTACCCGTGGACAAGGACCGGCCCGATGGCCAGGCCGTCGTGCTCATCCAGCAGGCCGCCCGCGCCCTGGCGTCAGGCGAGAGCTTCGCTGCCGTCGCTGAGGGCCGGAGCAAGCATCCGTCCTCGAGCAACGGCGGGTTCCTGGGCTTCGTGCCAGTCGAACACGACACGGCCTTCGCGGGCGCAGTGCAGACGCTGCGTCCGGGCCAGGTGAGTCCGCCCATCCGCACCTCGATCGGCTGGGTGATCATCAAGCGCCACACGTTCGACGAAGCGCGCAAGCTCGAGCAGCGCTACGTGATTCCGACGCACGGGGTGTTCATCGCTTACGACAAGGACGAGTCGCTCCCCGAGCGTGCCCCGCGCGTGGGCCGCACAAAGGAGGAGGCCGGGCGCATCGCCCAGGACGTCATGCAGAAACTCGGAGGCGGCGCCCTCACGCTCGAACAAGCGATGCTGATGTACACGCCGGAGAAGCAGCGCGCCCCTGAGGCGTGGCTGGGTCCGACGGTCCGGCGGGAGGGCAACGAGGCCGTGTATGACGCGCTCGCCGCCGCGGAGCAGGGGCAGTTGATCGGACCGCTCGACACACCGACGGGCTGGGCCATCCTCGTGCGAGGGCGCTACCTGCGCAGTCTCTTCCGGCACATCTTGGTGCAGCACTCCGGCAGTGAGGAGCGCGATCTCTCCGTGGCGCGCACGCCGCCGGAAGCGCTCGCCCTGGCTGAGAAGGCACTCGCGGAGGTTCTCGCGAATCCTTCTTCGTGGGACCAAGCCGTCACGCGCTTCAGCGACGATCGCTGGTCGCGCGATTTGGGCGGCCGCATGGGCGTGCTGCATCCGGGTCACATGCCCGCGGGCTTCGAGACGTTCGCCTACGATCAGAAGCCCGGAACGATTTGGCCGCACGTCGTACAGACGCCTCACGGCTTCCACGTTGTGTTGAAGGTCAACTGACGACCGCTGCGAGCCGCTAGCCCCCGACTCGTTTGACCGTCCAGCCGTTCTTCGCCAGCGCCTCGACGAGCGCGTCACGGTGATCGCCCTGGACCTCGATGGTGCCGTCCTTGACGGTGCCGCCGGCGCCGCACAGCGCCTTGAGGCGCTTGCCGAGCGCCTGCAGGTCGGCGCCGGTGAGCGGCACGCCGGTGATCACGGTGACGCCCTTGCCGTTGCGACCCTTGGTGGAGCGCGCCACCCGTACGACGCCGTCGGAGGGCTTGGCCGCGGGCGCCTGCTTGCAGCGACAGGCCGTGACGAGCCGCCGACATCGCGGGCACATGGGGGCGGGATCGGTGCTATAGACCCGGCGGCCAGCGTTCATGGCGGGATGGTACCGACGGCGGCCCCGGAATCTCCTGGACGGCTGGTAAGTGTTTACTTACAAGAGAGGCATGGCCCGCCCGATCGTCCGCAAGTCAGGCCCGGAACGGCGCGAGGAGATCGCGCAGGCGACACTGCGCATCCTGGGTCGCTCAGGCCTCGCGGGGCTAACCATGGCGGACCTCGCCGCGGAAGTCGGACTCACTTCGGGCGCGCTGTTTCGGCACTTCCCCGACCGTGCCGCGATCTTGGCTGAGGCCGTGCGGCTCGCCGTCACGCGCGCCGACGAGACCTTCCCCCGCGCGGAACTGCCTCCTCTGGAACGCCTGGCTGCGTTGGCGCGGGCGCGGATCACGCTGCTGCGCGCGGAGCCCGGCGTTGCGTGGCTACTGCGCTCAGGGCAGGCGCTGACGATGCTGCCCCCCACCGCCGTGGCAGAACTCAGAGCCTTGGTTCGCAGGTCGCGGGGGTTCATTCGCGACGCCCTCGCTGAGGCCACGGAAGCGGGCAGCGCGCGGACGGACATCGCGCCGGATGTGCTGCTCGTGATCTTCACAGCGACTGTTCACGCGTTGGTGCCCGGGCCGGGGCTTCAGCGCCGCGGCGCGCGCGCCACCTCACCTGACGAAGCCGTGCAGGGCCTGCTCACGTTGCTGGCTCCCTGCCCGGCTCCATCCCCCTAGGAGACCCACCATGCAGACCCCCACCATTACCCGCAGCACGCCCGTCGGTCACGTAGCGACGGCCGCGCCGCTCGCCACGCGCGTGTTCGCCCGCCATGGCATCGACTACTGCTGCGGAGGCGGGATCGCGCTCGAGGTGGCCTGCGCGCGGCAAGGCATTGAAGTCGACGCGGTGCTGGCCGAGATTGAAGCCGAGCTCGAGAGCACCAACGACGACGTGGCAGGCTGGGGCGACGCGCCGCTCGACGCGCTGATCGAGCACATCCTGCGCGTCTACCACCGGCCGCTCGACGAGGAGCTGCCGCGGCTGGAGGCGATGGCCCAGAAGGTCCACCGCGTGCACGGCGAGAAGGACCCGGAGCGACTCGGTGGGCTCTCGGCTGCGGTGTCGGCTCTGAAGGCCGAGCTCGAGCCGCACATGATGAAGGAGGAGCAGATCCTCTTCCCGATGATCTTGGCCGGCCAGGGTGCGATGGCCGGCGGACCGGTGCATGTGATGGAGATCGAGCACGAGGAGGCGGGCGCGCTCCTGCGCACGATCCGCGAGTTGACGAACGACTTCGAAGTGCCCGCGGCCGCGTGCAACACGTGGCGCGCGCTGTGGCACGGCCTCGCGGACCTCGAGCGCTCACTGCATGAGCACATCCATCTGGAGAACAACATCCTGTTCCCGCGGGCGCTGAGTTCGTAGCCGCGCGTGACAGGCGTATCGAGACAGTGCCGCACCCTTGGCAAGAATCGCGTCGACCCCCAGCAGGACCAGCGCACCCTCCGTGCGGAGGACTAGCCTTTCTTGAGAGCGTTCTTGCGAATCCATGCGGCGAGATCCGCTTCGCTCAGCTGACCTGAGGCCAATTCAACGATCGTTGCTGTGGTATCGACTTCGGAGCCTGAGAGCTCCCAGCCGTTGAGACGCAGAAAGACGTCGAGAGCTGACAACGCCAGGCGCTTGTTTCCGTCAACGAAAGGGTGGTTCGAACACAGGCCAAACGCGTACCGGGCCGCGAGGGCAAGCACATCGCTGGCCTCGTAGTGGTGCTGCTGCTGAGGGCGCGCCAGCGCCGACTCCAGCGCGCCTTCGTCGCGCAGGCCGGATGCCCCGCCGTGCTCAGCGATCAACTCGCCGTGCAGAACGATCACGATCTCGCGCGTGAGCCAGCGCGGATCTGTCACCTGCCGAGCTCACGGAGCGCGTTGCGGTACTTGCGGCGCGTCTCTCCGAACGCCTTCATCGCATCGTGGAACGTCTGGTCATAGGGGGTGAGATAGAGGCCTTCTTTGCCCTCCGTGAGCACGAGCGTGTCGCCTTCGCGAACGCGGAGCTTGGCCAAGACCTCCTTGGGAAGCGTGACCGCGGCGGAGTTCCCGACTCGGCGGATCTTGAGGGTGAACATGGCGCTTCTCCGGTCGCGGCGGCGTTATTACACAAGTATATACCGGCGCGCGGCGGGTGCCAGTGAGCCGATCTTACGGGGCGCAGAGCCCCACTTGATCGGCCTCGGGGTCAAGGCGAGCAAGGCCGCGAGGCATCGGGACGCGACCGCGGCGGGCCGGCCGAGGGCTAGCGCCGTCGCGCCACAGGGCCCGTACGCACCCGGACGGTCGCGCGGCGCTCGCAAGGGCCCGCCCCTCCCCACGAGCAGTTGAGTACCTAGGGGTGGCTGGGGCAGCCCAGCGAATCTGTGTTCCTTGCAACGCAGGGGTCCCGCGATGTGCACTCTGTGTAGATGACGCGCCCGACCGACCGTTGGCGGACTCCCGAGGCTGCGCTGCACGCGTATCTCGCCCGCGGGGAGGCGGGCGCTGACCTGGCCCCCAGATGCTGGGCCCGTTTCGGGGGGCAGGCCAATCGCGACGAGGGGCGGCCGGACATGCTCAGCCAAGGATTCTCGCCTACCGAGTTGGGGGTCACAGGTCGCGCCAGCAGTCGGTGGGACTGGTACCCCCGCGAGGACTCGAACCTCGGACCTCAAGATTAGAAATCTCGTGCTCTATCCAGCTGAGCTACGGGGGCGCGGGCAGTCGGCACGAGTCTACCGGACGCGTCTGCGGGCTCCGCATGTCGCCCGCGCGGCCCCCGGCCCGTCGCCGCGTACCCTGCGGCCGTGCCGCGCGAACCGCTTCCCGTCGACGAGATCCTGCCCGCGCTCACCCGCGCGCTCGACGCGCACGGTGCCGCCGTCCTCCAAGCCCCCACCGGCAGCGGCAAGACCACGCGCGTCCCCCCCGCCCTGCTGGACCACACCCCCACCGGGCAGGTCCTCCTCCTCCAACCACGCCGCGTCGCCGCGCGCGCCGCCGCCCGACGCATCGCCTCCGAGCGCGGCCAGCAAGTTGGCGACGAGGTGGGCTACCAGGTCCGCTTCGAGCGCGTCGCCTCCCCTCGCACCCGCCTGCTCGTCGTCACCGAAGGCATCCTGCTACGCAAACTGCAGGACGATCCGCTGCTGGAGGACGTGGCGGGAATCGTCTTCGACGAGTTTCACGAGCGCAATCTCGCCTCGGACCTCGCCCTCGCGCTCGCCGCGCGCATCCGGACCGACGTGCGGCCCGACCTCGCCCTCGTGGTCATGTCGGCCACGCTCGACCCGACTCCGATCGCCGCGTTCCTCGGCGACGCGCCCATCCTCACGTGCACAAGCCGCACCCACCCCGTCACGATCGAACACGCGCCGCGGTCACCTGAGACAGGCGTCGAGGCCGCCGTGCGGTCCGCCGTCCTCGACGTACTCCCCCGCCACGAGGGCGACCTGCTGGTGTTTCTGCCTGGCGTCGGTGAGATCCGCCGCTGTCGCGACGCCCTCGCCGATGTGCGAGCCGCCGATGTGCTGGAGTTGCACGGCGAGTTGCCGCCCGAGAAGCAAGACGCCGCGCTACGGACGGGCGCGCGACGGCGCATCATCCTGGCCACGAACGTCGCTGAGACCTCGCTCACGCTGCCTGGCGTACGCGTGGTCATCGACGCCGGCCTCGAACGCGTCCCGCGTCTGGATCCGGCCACGGGCTTCGAGCGCCTCGAAGCCGTGCCCATCTCGCGCGCCTCCGCCGACCAGCGCGCGGGACGCGCCGGACGCACCGCGCCGGGCGTCTGCGTGCGGCTCTACAGCGCCGCGGAAGACGCGCGCCTCGCCGCCGTCCGGCTCCCC
>JAQBWE010000261.1 GCA_027625315.1 Planctomycetota bacterium | reverse complement strand
ACGCACACCGGTGTCGGCACCGAGCAGCACGCAACCGACGCTCAGGAGGATCGCTACCCCGCGACTCGCGCCGCCGCGCCACGCCGCCGCCGCCAAGAGAGCGGCCCAAGGCACGAGAATGACATACGAGTTCGTCTCTGTGCGGGGATTGAACAGCATGAGGTAGGCCGCGGCCACGGCACCCCACAGCCACGCGCCATCGGCGAGCTGACTCCGGCGCAGGCCAAAGCGCAACCAAAGCAGCGCCCCGAGCGCGAACACAAGGCCGAGGGCGGTCCGCACAGCCTGTGGCGGCTCGAGCCCGATCGTGCGCAGCAGCCCCACAAGGTCCTCATAGGGCTTGGTACCCGGCTGCGCGGAGCGCGCCAGCTTCGAGAGCGCGTCCCGGTACTGAGAACTCGCATACTCCAAGTCCACATGCAGGAGGGGCAGGACCGCGAACGCAGCCAAGCCGACGAGGAGGCGCCAGCGCATGGGAGCAACCAGCGCGCCGGCGAGCAGGATCGGCACGAGCGCGAGTGGCTTGGCCAGCAACGCGAGCAGCAACCACAGCGTCGCGCGCGTATGGCGCCGATCGACGAGCTCCGAGGCCGCATGCAGGAGCGCACCTGCCAGGTGCAGATTCGTCTGGCCGTTGCGCGCACTTGACGCCGTGCCTACGAGTACGAGCAGTGTGGTGATCTCGAACGTGACACCGGCATCCGGGGGTCGCACCCGCCGGACGAAGCGAGCCAATCCGAATGCGAAGAGCGCGAGCCCAAACAATCGCCACGCGACCTCGCGCGGAGCCCCCTCAGGGAACGCGAGGAACGGGGAGAACAGGTAGAGACTCTGCGGCGGGTAGAGGTAGCCGGCGATGCCCTCCGTGTAGATCGGCGCCTCCGCCTCCCACCACGTGGCGGCCGTGGGAAAGTACGTCAGCGTCACGTGACTGCGATGCGGGCGGGCCGCGACGAGCGCGCAGATCACACATGTGAAGACGATCCACGTGGCCCAAGCACGCCGGGTGGGCGTGCCGGGGAGGCGCAGGGCGAGACGCGGGGCGGTCACGGCCGGCATGGTAGCCCGCTCGCCGCACGATCGATGCCGTGGTGGGCAACCACCCCGGGAGCCATCGGCAGGGACTTCTGGGGCGTGCCCCCGCGGGCGGGTACGTTCGGACGCCATGCGCCGCGTGCTCATCATCGTGCCCTGCTTCAACGAGGAGCGCCGGCTGCCCGCGGCCGCCTTCGTGGAGTACGCCCACGCCCAGAGCGACGTGGGATTCCTGTTCGTCGACGACGGCAGTCGCGACGGCACCCGGGCCCTCCTAGAGTCGGTGTGTCAGCGCGCGCCGGATGCGTGCGAACTGCTGGCGCTTGAACGTAACGGCGGCAAGGCCGAAGCGGTGCGCCGCGGCGTCCGGCACGCCGCGAGCCGCGGGCCCGCCTACTTCGGCTATTGGGACGCGGACCTGTCGACGGCGCTGGATGAGATCGCGCCCTTCGCGGCCATTCTGGACGCGCGCCCCGAACTCATGCTCGTCATCGGTTCGCGCGTGAAGTTGCTGGGGCGCATCATCGAGCGTCGTGCGCTGCGCCACTACCTGGGGCGCCTGTTTGCCACGTGCGCCTCCGTCGTCCTCCGGCTACCGATCTACGACACGCAGTGCGGGGCCAAGCTGTTCCGCAACACGCGCGGTACGCGCTTCGCGTTCGGGGCACGCTTCCTCTCGCGCTGGCTGTTCGACGTCGAGTTGCTCGCGCGGCTCGGACTCCTCGGCGGCCGGCGCGCGGCCTACGACACGCACCGCTGCGTGTACGAACGCCCCTTGGGCGCGTGGCGCGATGTCGCGGGCAGCAAGATCCGCCTGCGCGACTGGGCCAAGGCCGTCTACGAGTTGATGCGGATCGGCTGCCGCTATCGCCTAGGCGCGCGCTAGGCGGCCCGGGGCCCTGGCCCAGGCGGGGCCCAGGCCCCCCTCCGGCCGGTCGCCGCCGTCCTCGTGGGCGCCGAGCCGACGCATCGGGGCCCCGACTCATGAAGGCGCGGCAACAGAGCCGAACGGGCAGGACGGGAAGGATGCTAGGCTGCAGGCCGACGTGGCGAGACGGGAAGGATTGCGATGGCAGGCCTGCGCATCGTAGTGATCGAGGATGACCCGGGGACCCGGCAGATGACCATCGAGGTGCTCATGGCCCTCGAGGAGACGGCCGAGGTGTTCGGCGCCGCCGACGTGAAGATGGGCTTGCACGCCGTACGCACGCATCGTCCGGACCTCGTGCTGCTGGATCTCAACCTGGGCCGCCGCCTCGACGGCCTCGAGGTGTGCCGAGAGATTCGCAACGACCCCGACGTCGGCGCAACCCCCATCATCGTCTTTACGTCTGAGCCTTCGGCCGAGGTCGAGCCGGCGCTCTTGGATGCAGGGGCAGACGACTACATCCGCAAGCCGCAGTTCACACCCAAGTTGCTGGCGAGTCGCGTGCGTGCGGTCCTGCGACGCAGTGCGGGCGCGGATACAGCCCACCTGCTGCGGCACGGTCCGCTCGTGCTCGACTCGCAGCGCTGCGAAGCCGTGCTGGACGGCCGGCCGCTCATGCTCACGCCGACGGAGTTCGCGATCTTGCTGAAGCTGGCGACCAACAAAGATCGCGCGCTGCGTCGCTACGAGCTGCTCGAACGGGAAGGCGACGACGCGGAGTCGAGCCCGCCCGACCGAACGGTCGACGTGCACATCCTGGGTATTCGCCGCAAGCTTGGCCGCCACGACTGGCTCATCGATACGGTGTTCGGCGTCGGCTACCGCCTTGGCGCTCCCCCCCGCGCCAACGCACGCTAGTGTGGTGAGCGCGATTCCGCGGCCCGCATCCACTGAGCCGCCCAAGCGATGCTGCGGGCGCACTAGGGAGCCAGTAGCGACTCGTAGAGCGCAACGGTGCGGCGCGCCATCTGGGTCGCCGTGAACTGCGCCAACACGCGCGCCCGCCCGGCCGCGCCCCAGCGTGCGCGTAGCGCGACATCGGCCAGCAGTTCGCGCAGGGCCGCGCCGAGTGCGGCGGCATCCCCCGGAGCCACGAGGCGACCCGTCACGCCGTCGGCCACGGACTCCGTCAAGCCCCCCACACGGGACGCGATCACGGGCCGCTCGAACAACTGCGCCTCGAGGGAGAAGACCGAGAGGCCCTCCATGAGGGATGGGATGCAGGCGATGTCCGCCGCGGCGAGCGCGGAGCGTACGTCCATGTGGCCCGGCAGCTGGACGCGCGCCTCCAATCCGAGGCGCTCGATCTGCGCCGCGAGGGCATCGCGCTCAGAGCCCTCGCCCGCCAGGACAAGGCGCGCCGACGGGAACTCGTCGGCGACGCGGGCAAACCCGGCGAGCAGATGACGCTGGCCCTTGCGCGGCCGAAGCGATGCGGCGGCTAGGACGACCACATCGTTCGAAGCGAAGCCGAATGCGGCGCGTGCCCCGGCGCGCGTGGCAGCGCGATCGTCCGCGAGCGCGGCCTCCACGCCGTCGTGGATCACGTGCAAGCGTTCCGCCGGGACCCCGGCCTCGGCAACAGCCGCGGCCACCGCCGCAGACACGGCGACGACAGCGGCAACGCGCGGACCGTACAGCCGGCGAGCAAGCGGGCCGCCACCGACCGCATAGTCCATGCGCCGCGTCACCACGAGCGGCGGCAGGTCGCGCGCTCCCGTTGCGGCCCAGAGTCCAAGCTTGTGCGCGCGAGAGTCCGCGAGGTGGACGAGATCGGCCTGCCGCAAGAGCGGTCGGAGGGCGAGCACAGCGGCCAAGTCAAGGCTGTTGCGCATGCGCACTCGGCCGACGACACGGCCGCTGGCGGCGGCCTCCGCCTCGAAGGCGGCGCCCGGCTGGAGCACGAAGAGGTTCTCGTGACCCGCGGCCCGCAGCGCCCGGACGACGCTCTGCAGCTGTCCCTCGCCCCCGGAGAAGCCGCGCTCGGAGAGGATGTGGAGTACGCGCACGCGGTGGCAGCCTACCCGCGCTGGTAAGCGTTCACCCCTGCCACGACGGACCAGGAGCGCCGCGCGCCGCGATCCTGCGCCCGAACGCCGGATCGGGGCCCGTCCGCACGCGATCGGGTTCGTGGGGCGAGGGTGTGGGGCAGCCGGCT
>JAQBWE010000260.1 GCA_027625315.1 Planctomycetota bacterium | reverse complement strand
GGCGGTGGCGCGCGCGGCGGCGGTGGTTCGCGCGGCGGGTCAGGACGAGGCCGCGGCGCACGCGGTGGTGGCGGCGGCGGTGGCGCCATGCCGATGGTCATCGCGGGCGTCGTAGTGGTCGTCGTGATCGCGGTCGTCGTGATCGTGATGAACAAGAACAAGAAGCAGCCCGAGAAGCCCTACGTGCCGGAGCTGACGGCGGACTCGCGCCCCGAGAAGAGCGAGGGGCCGGTGAAGCCCACGCGAGCCCCGCCGCCCCCGATTCCCGACGACATCATGGCGGACGCCAAGTCGATCGTCGAGCTGATGAGCGACAAGAAGAACGAGGCCGACACCCTCTACGACGAGGGCATGGCCGCGAAGCAGGGTGGGGACCGCGACACCTGGCAGAGCAAGCTCAAACAGGCGGAGACGCTCTACAACGACATCCGCGAGCAGTGGAACAGCGACGTGATCATGGCCATCGAGGGCATGGGCATCTCGAACAAGGATTGGGACTCCGAGCAGATCGCCAACCACTGGCTCGGCAAGGAAGGCGAGAAGGTCTCCAAGGCCATCGAGCGGCTGTCGTACATCAAGAAGCAGCTCTCGGCCAAGTAGCTCGCGCATGCCCGGCGGCATCTACTACAACTCCAACGGTCTCGCGTTTCACCGCATCGAGGATGCGGCTCGATTGCTCGCGGACCTTGGCTACGACGGACTGGCGCTGACGCCGGACGTGCACCACCTCGATCCGCTGCGCACGACGTCAGCCGAGAACGAGTCGTTTCGCAGACTCTGCGAGAAGCTCGGACTCGGCATCGTGATCGAAACCGGGGCGCGGTTCGTGCTCGACGCGCGGCGCAAGCACCGGCCCTCACTCCTCGACGAGCCCGACGACGCCGCGCGGCGTGTGGACTTCTTGCGGCGCTGCGTCGATCAGGCAGTCCTGCTCGGTGCGCCCGTCGTCACGGTGTGGTCGGGCAACGGGCCGGATGGGACGCCGGATGACGTGCTGCGGGCGCGGCTCATCGACGGCCTGCGGCGACTGTGCGACCACGCGGCTAGCTCCGGTGTGCGCATTGGTTTCGAGCCGGAGCCGGGCATGTGGCTCGAGACCGTGCCGCAGTACGTCGCGCTACGCGACGCGCTCGCGCACGAGACGCTGGGACTGACGCTCGACGTGGGGCACTGCCTCGCAACGAACGAGGGGCCCCCGGAAGCGGCGATTCGCGCGGAAGCCCAGGATTTGCTCGTGCTGCAGCTCGACGACCACCGGCCGGGCGTGCACGACCACCTGATGTTCGGCGAGGGGTGTGTGGATTTTGCCGCGATCGCGGCGGCCGTGGCCGAAACCGGCTTTGCAGGCCCTCTGGAGGTCGAGTTGTCGCGGCACGCCAGCAGCGCCCCGACGACGGCCGCCTCCTCCTTGGCGTTTCTGCAGGCTCATTTCGGGCGTTGAGCGGGGCCCCAGCGCTTCGGTCGGCCTTCGGGGACCTACACCCCGGGCACCGCGTCCGCTTGAGCCCCACGCCAAGACATGGTGCAATCTCCCCCTTCTCCGCCGCCCACGCGCGGCTGCCCGGCGACACACCAGCCGGCGCCTTCACCCCCATCCTGTTGGAGTCCCTCCGCATGCAACCCACGCCGGACGATCCGCGCCTGAACGAAGACCTTCCGCCGCCGTCTGCGGACGCGGAGCCGCAAGCTCCCGCCGGCGCGGCCGCACCGGTCGAGGTGAGCGCCGCCGCGAACGATGACGCGGAGGCCCACGCGGGCGAGTCCAGCAGCCCCGAGCCGGAAGGCGACGGCAGCGCGGAGACCGAGGCAGCTTCGCTGACGGAAGCAGAGGCGCTGACGGAAGCAGTTGCGCCGACGGAGGCGGAGGCGCCGACGGAAGCAGAAGCGCCGACGGAAGCAGGAGCGCCTGCAGAGGCGAAGCCGGCCGCAGCGAAGGCCAAGCGCAAGAAGGCGGCCAAGAAGAAGGCCAAGCGTCGCTCGCCGCCGAAGGCCCCTGAGCGCCCGCTCACGCCCGAGCAGGAGGCCCAGGCGCGCGAGGCGGCTCTCACGCGCGCCACCGCCGTCATGGGCGGATCGCGCGAGGCCGTTGAGCGCACGGTCGGCCTGCTGACCCTGGGTCAGTCCATCGCATTCCTCGCCCGGTTCCGGCGCCACCTCACCGGCGGACTCGACGAGACGCGGCTACGCGACCTGCTCTCCGGCTGGGAGAACGTACTCGAGCGTGAGCAGCGGCGGGTACGCATCGAGACGTTGCTCGCCAAGCGCGGCGCGCTGACGGAAGCCACGGCCGCGCGCCTCGCCAGCGCTCGCACCGCGCCCGAGATGGAAGACCTCGCCGCCCCGTGGCTGCCCGTGAGCGCGAGCCGCGCTACGGTCGCTCGCGGCCAAGGCCTGCAGGGTCTCGCCGACGCGATTCGCGCGGCGAAGGACGAGACGCCGCTCTCGGAGCTGGCCAAGCCCTTTGTGAAGCCGCCGGAGGGCCAGACTGAGATCGAGCCCGCGGCGTTTGACATCGCGCTCGGCGGCGCACGTGACATCCTGGCCGAAGACCTGACGCTGGATGCGGATCTCCACTCGCGTCTGCGCGACCTGTGGCGCTCCGCGGCCATCGTGAGCGTGACCGCGCGCAGCGACAAGCGCTCGGACAAGAAGGAAGGGGCGCCGAAGCACGCCCTCGTGGGGTTCACGGCCAAGGCCGGCAAGATCCCGCCGGTCAAGCTCCTCGCCATCCGGCGCGCTGAGAAGCAGCGGGCCGTCGTGGCCTCGATCGACCCGCCCGAGAACCGCGCGCTGGAGATCGTCCACAGCCAGGTCATCCCCGCGGGCCATCCCCACGCGGGCTTCCTGCGGGCGGCGGCGGAGGATGGCTACCGCCGCATCCTCAAGCCCTCGTTCGAGAACGACATCCGCGAGGACATCAAGCGCCGCGCAGATGACGCCATGCTCGAGCAGTACGAGCGCTCCCTGCGCAACCTGCTCCTGGGCCCCGTCGCCGGCGCGCGCAACGTGCTGGGTCTGCGGCCCGACGTCATGAAGGGCCACCGCTGGTGCGCCGTGGATGCGACGGGCCGACCCGCGGGTTCGGGCACGCTCCCCCACGAGCCCACGGCGGGCCGCGAGGCCTGCCTCACGGAGCTGACGGACATCCTGAAGACCTACGAAGTGCAGGCCATTGCCGTGGGCACGACCGGCGGGCGCGCCGACGCGCTCTCGCTCGCCCAAGAGGCCGCGGCCGACATCGAAGAGGGCATGGACGTCGCTGAGGTGTTCGACGGCGGCAGCCGCACCCTCGAAGCGCTCGGCCCCCTGGAGTCCGATGACCACCCGACCGTTGCCGCGGAGTGCCGCGGCGCCCTCTCACTCGGACGCCGCTTCCAGGATCCGCTCGCCGAGCTTGTCACGATCGACCCGAAGGCCCTCGCCATCGGACCGCACTTGCACGACGTGCACCAGGGTCGCCTCCGGCGCATGCTCGATCAGGTGATCGAGTCCTGTGTCGCGCACGTCGGCGTGGATCCGAACACGGCTCCGCGCGACCTGCTCGCCCGGGTTCCCGGACTCGATCGCAACGCCGCCGCCGCCATCGTGCGCCGGCGGACGGAGATCGGGCCCCTCGCGGCCAAGGCGGCCCTCGCCGCCGTCGAAGGCGTCGGACACTCAGCGGCCGAACAGGCCGTTGGCTTCCTGCGCATCCCGAATGCGGCGGATCCGCGCGATCGCTCGCAGCTGCATCCCGAGCAGTACGGGATCGTTGACCGGATGGCGGAGCAGACGGGAACCGACGTGGCCACGCTCTTCACGGACGCGGATGCGCGCAAGCGCGTCGGCCTCGGCGCGCTCACCGACGCGGACACAAGTCAGGCGGTGCTGAAGTACGCGCTGTACCAGCTCGCGACCGGCTCGCGGGATCCTCGCCCGCGGTACACGCGACCCATCAAGCCGCCCGCGGGCATGGACCTGATGTCGCTCGCCGAGATCGTCGATCGCCGCGGCCACATCGAACTACAGGGTCGCGTCATCCGGGCCGCGCCGTTCGGCGTCTTCGTCGACGTGGGCCTGGGCATCGAGGCGCTCATCCCGGTGCCGCACATCGGCGACCGGCCGGGCGTCGAGCCGAGCACCGTGGCACCCGTCGGCGCC
>JAQBWE010000259.1 GCA_027625315.1 Planctomycetota bacterium | reverse complement strand
CATGCGAAGGCAGGCCGCTGGTTCCTGAAGGACATGCCGGCCCTGCGCTGGCTCGTCTATCAGGGGCGCACGTTTCATCCGCCGCTGACCGATCGCAAGTGGCAGCGAGCCCAGGGCATCACCGACGCGAAGAGCCTCTCGGGCACGCTGTACTACATCAAGAGCGAAGGCATGCAGATCACCTTCTCGGTCCCGCGCGACTACCCGAAGGAAAAGGACTTCGAGTCCAAGTTGCCCCGCCCCGATCCGCTGCCCTTGCTCGTGACGATGCACGACAAGGAGGACTACACGGAGAAGTACCCGGGTGAGGCGCTCATGGATCGCCGCTTCGGTGACAAGGACATCTGGGATTCGCTCTACAAGGAGTGGCTCGTGCTTGCGCCGATGTCGTCCGCTGGCGTGTTCGTCACCAAGACGGGCAGCCCGCGCGGCGATGCGTTTCAGAATCCGCTGTCGGTGTTCTGGCGGCACTACCACGTGGACTTCGACCGGATGATTCTGGATGGCAGCGAGCAGGCCTTCACGATGGCCAACTCGATGCCCGTGTTCTGGTCCGGCATCGTGTTTCGCGGCAAGTGGAAACTGAGCGAAGACCAGCTCGCGCTCGTGAAGAACTTCGCCAGCGTGCCGGTGTATGTGGTCGACAACCTCGAACTCGGCAAGCAGCTTGAGGATGCGGGCCACCCCGCTGTCACCAAGGGCATTGCCAACAAGTCCCTGATGGAGTGGATGGCGAAGCAGCGTCGCGTCTGGCCGCGCAAGATCGAGTGGAATGCCGCGCGGTCGGACAACGCGCTGCCGTACTGGATCAATATCGACAGCGCCAACTGGGGCCCGGGCGCCAAGCGCGAGATCCGGGCGGAGGTCATCGACACGCCGGACAACCCGAACACCATCAAGATCGAGGCGACGTCGGCGATCGACACGGTCTCGCTGTTCCTCAACGATGACATCGTGGACCTGGACCGCAAGGTGCGGGTGATCATCAACGGGCACGTCGAGTACGACGCGCTGCTCAAGATTCAGGATGAGCGCCTCGAGTGCGTTGGCCGTGATTTCGACTTCCTCTTCAACCGCGATCCGCTTCTGATTCGAGACTCGATGTATTTCGGCTGGTTGACGCCGTCGCGCATCGTGCAGATGGTCGTGCGGCCGCCCGAAGAGAAGGTCGAGCCGAAGAAGGATGAGCCCGCGAAGGACGAGGGTCCGCAGGCTACGGCTGAGGATGAGGTCATTGCCGAGCGCCTCATGGGCAAGGCGCGTGATCTCGTTGAGGCGGGCACGATCGATCGCGCGATCGAGCTGCTGGAGCGCATCCTCGGCATGCCGAAGAACAAGCAGACGACGGCCGCTGGCGAGCTGCTGGCCAAGATCAAGTAGTCCGCGTGGCCTGCGTCAGAGGTTCGTGTCCATGACGGGGCCGGGCGCGGGTGCGCTGACCCGGCTGGGACACCTGCTGGTCGCGGCTGTCGCGGGCTTTCTGATCCTCGCGCTTGAGTTCACGGCCGTGCGGCTGATGGCGCCGAGTTTCGGGCAAGGCCAGTACGTCTGGGCCAACGTCATCGGCGTGATCCTCGTAACGCTCACGCTGGGCTACGCGCTGGGCGGGCGTCTGGGCGAGCGCAGCCGGAGCGGCCGGCCGCTCTATCTCGCCTATGGGGTGGCGGCAGTATGGGTGTTGCTGGTCGTTGGCTACGGACGCGCCCTCTGCGCCGCCCTCGTGCCCACCGGTCTGCCGGACCCCGACGGTTTGCCACTGGCCTTCACGGGCAGCCTCGTGGCGTCGCTTGTGTTGTTCGGACCACCTGCGCTGCTGTTGGCGATGACCAGTCCGTTCTTGATCCGCCTGCAGGCGCGTAAGGGCGAGGTGGGCGCAGCGGCGGGCATGATCTACGCCGCCGGTACGGTCGGCAGCCTCGTGGCTTGCCACATCGTACCGCTCGTGTGGCTGCAGGTGTGGGGGACCCAACTCACCTTGCTCGTGTGCGCAGGCGGCTGCGCCGCACTCTGCCTCGGCGGACTCGTGGCAAGCCGCGGCGTGACGGTGGCACCGCCAGCAGTCTCTGAGACCGCCGCCACGCGCTTGGCCCCGCGGCTCTTCTTGATCGCGGTCGTCAGCGGCTGGGCCGTCACGGTGCTGGAGTTTGGCGCCGTCCGTTTCATGTCGCCGTGGTTTGGCCAGAGCAACCATGTGTGGGCCAACGTGATCGGCTTGATCCTGTTGGCCCTCGCGATCGGCAGCTGGATCGGCGGACGCTGGGCCGACGCGGCGCTGGCTCGCGGACCCGCCGGCGCGCGCTCGCTGTTTGGTGCACTGGGTGTCGCCACGCTCGCGATCGCGATTGCCGCTTGGGCCGGACCCGCGCTGCTTGATGCCCTCATGCCCGCTGGCGTGGACAGCCTGCGCATCTTGCCTGTGGCGCGCGAGGGCAGCCGGGCCGCCGCGCTGCTCTTGTTCGGGCTGCCGATGATCCTGCTCGGCGTCACCGCGCCCTTCCTGGTGCGTATGGCCGCTGGCGCCGGGCACGCCGGACGCGCGGCGGGTTCCGTGTTCGCCTGGACCACGGTGGGGGGCCTCGTGGGCTGCCTCACGACGAGCAGCCTGTTGGTGCCCGCGCTGGGTTCCCGCGGGGCGTTACTCATGGCGGCCGTCGCCCTGGGGCTGCTCGCGCTCCTGCTCATCCCCGCCCGCGCAACCGGCGGCCGGGTGGGAGCCGCGTCGGTCCTCGCGGCGATCGGGCTCCTCGTGGCCACGGGCCTGCTCGGTCAGCACGTCATGACGCGGCCAGCGCTGCGCCTGCACGCCGGTCAGCTGGTAGAGATCGAGTCCGGGTATCAGACGATTCGCGTCGTGCGCGAGACGTTGCCGATGGGGGCGCCGGGACCGGACGAGACCATCGTGCCCGCCGTGCTGCCACGGGAGGGCAAAGCCGAGACGTTGTTCCTGCGCCATGACGAAGACGCGGAGACGTACCAGAGCGTGCTCGTCGAGAACGACGTGCGACGCAACGCCTGGATGACCGGCGGTCGGTACTTCGAACACATGGCGGTCGGCGCGTTCTTCGCGGCTCCACCCGATGCGCAGGGCGTCGTGCACGCGCGGGATCCGAAGGTGGCGCTGCGCGTGTTGATCATCGGGTACGCAGGCGGCACGGTTCACCGCACGCTGCGGCAAGCCTATGCGGGCCCGATCGACCTGCTGGGCGTTGAGATCGATCCGGCTGTGGTTGACATCGCGCGCGAGTACCTGCGCCATGGCGACCTCGAGCAGCCGCGCCCCGGCGTGGCCGATCGCCTGCGCCTCGTCACGGGCGAAGACGCGCGCACGGTCGTGAACGCGCTGCCGGACACGGAGCGTTTCGATCTCGTGCTCGTGGATGCGTATGCTCGCACGAACTACGTGCCGTTCCAGTTGGCGACGATTGAGTTCTTCGAGAAGGCCGCGCGCCACTTGACGCCGGGCGGCTGGGTTGGCGTCAACGTCCTCGGGCATGGCTTCCGCGGGCCGGTGGCCAAGTCCGTGGCGCGCACGATGGATGAGGTGTTCGGCGGCTGCTGGGCGGCGCCCAACCCTGCGTACCCGGGCAATGTGATCCTTTGGTCCCAGCCCGGTGCGCGCGAGGCACCACGCCTATGGTCGCCTGAGGCGGTGGGGGCGCTCGGTGGGTGGCATCCGGCCATGGCGTACGCCGGTATGGCCATCGAGCGCTATCTCGTGGGCTACGACCGCGCGCACGACGGCGGGGAACGACTCACGGACGATCGCAGCCCGTCGGACAAGCTCGCGGACGAGGAGCTTGGTCTATGAGCGCGCTCGCCCGCAACTTGTTGTCTTGCGCAGCCGCCTTCGTTGCGGCTTTGACGCTGACAACCGCCCCGGCTCGGGCCGAGGAGCCGCTGGACGCGCAGCGGCGCGTCAACGCCGAGCATGCGTTCCTCGATGGCCGGCTGCAGGATCTCCCGGTGATCCTCGATGGGGCAGAGGCGGCGCTTGATCGGTATCCCTTGGTGCTCGCCGTCCGGCGCTGGCGCGTGACGCCGGGGGTCGAGGTCGCGGTGGCGGGCGCGGAGTTGGACGCCCGGCGCCTCGCGTGGGCGAGCGCCCCGGCGGGGGAGGCCCCCTACCCGCTCCCCGCCGCTGGCGAGGAGGGGCCCTATCCGC
>JAQBWE010000258.1 GCA_027625315.1 Planctomycetota bacterium | reverse complement strand
GCTACTGTTCGCCGAGTTCGCTGCCAAGGACCGCCTCCTCGGTCCGCCCTCGCAGCCGTGCCCGCGCCTGCGCTCGGGCGGCGACTACAGCCGCGTCGATGCGGACATCGCGCGGGGCGGCGGCCTCGTCGTGACCGCGCACCTGGGCAACTGGGAGATCGCGGCCGAGGCGGTCCGGCGTCACGGGGTCGATCTCAAGGCCATGGCCCGCTCCGTGGACGACAGTCTGGTCGAGGCCTGGCTCGTGCGCCGGCGGGGGGGAGCGACCGCGCTCATTCCCAAGACGGGCGGCACGGCCCACGTCCTGCGCGCCATCCGCAGCGGGACCTGGGTCGCCGTGCTCGCCGACCAGAATGCCGGACGCCACGGCTTGTTCGTTCCGTTCTTCGGCCTCGAGGCCTCGACCTACCCTACGCCGGCGGCCATTGCGCTGCGCTTGGGCGTGCCGATCTACTTCGGCACATGTGTGCGCCGTCCCGGACTCGAGGGCTTCGACACCCACATCGAGCGCCTGCCCGACCCGGACCCCACGCAGCCGTACGACGAGGCCGTTCGGGCGATCACCCTCGATCTCACCCGCCGGACGGAGGCGGCCATCCGGCGTGCGCCAGAGCAGTACAACTGGATCCATCGCCGCTGGAAGACCCGGCCCCCGGGCCGCGACGGAAGCGAGCCCGGGCAGCCGTTCTATGCCCGTCTCTGGCCGGCAGACCATCCCCGCACGCACCTGCACGAGACCGCCTGACCGGGGTTGCGGGCCCGGAGGGTACGATCTCGCCGCCATGGCCGACGCCCCTGATCCCCAACCGCCGCTCGCCCCCGGGCGCTTTCACCCGGCGCCCTTGGGCGGCCGAGGCCATCTCGTGGAGACGGAGCGCTTCGCGCGACCCGTGGGGCTCGACGACTCGGTCGGGGCCTTTCTGGACGCCTTGCCCGACTTCCTCGGCGTACGCCACCTGCGCGCGCTCGCGCGCGCCATCGCCGCCTCGCCCCGAACGCTGTGGGGCCTGGGCGGACACGTCATCAAGGTTGGGCTCGGACCCCTCTTGATCGACCTCGCCGCGCGCGGCCACGCCCAGGGCTTCGTCCTCAACGGTGCCGCTGCCATTCACGACTGCGAGGTCGCGCTGCAGGGCAGCACGTCCGAGGACGTGGGTGGCGGGCTGTTCGAGGGGACCTACGGCACCGCGGACGAGACCGGCCGGCTCTTCGCCGCGGCCGCGGCGCGGGCGGTCGAGAGCGAGCTCGGGTTCGGCACGGCGTTGGGCCGTGAGCTGCTCGCGCGCGCACCGGCGAACGCCGCGCTGTCGGTGCTGTGCCACGCCGCGCAGCACGAACTGCCCGTCACGGTGCATGTGGCCGTTGGAACGGACACCGTGCACATGCATCCGGCGTGCGACGGCGCGACGCTCGGCGCGGCAACACATCGCGACTTCCTGCGGCTCGCCGGATTCGTCGAGGGGCTCGACGGGGGTGTCTACGTGAACGTCGGCAGCGCCGTCATCCTGCCGGAGGTGTTCCTCAAGGCCGTGGCGATGGTGCATAACGCGCGCGCGCACGAACAGCCCGGTGCCCAGCCGCTGGCGATCACCACCGGCAATCTCGACATGCTGCGTCACTACCGCCCGCGCGTCAACGTGCTCGAGCGGCCCGCCGCGGCGGGCCACGACCTCGCGGGCCAGCACGAGTACGTGCTGCCGCTGCTGCGCGCGGCGATCCTGCAGGCTGCCGAGGCGGGCGCGTGAGTCGGCCGCTCTCCGAAGTCCTTGGGACGCTCGACGCACCGCGCGTGCTCGTGGTGGGCGATCTCGTTCTTGATCGCTACCTCACCGGCGTCGTGGAGCGCATCAGCCCCGAAGCCCCGATCCAAGTCTTGCGCGTCGAGCGCGAAGAGGAGCGACTCGGCTGCGCGGGCTCCGTCGCGCAGATGCTGGCTGTCCTAGGAGCCGACACGCGGCTTGTCGGCGTGGTGGGCGACGATGCCGGCGCCAAGCGCATGCACGCGCTCGCGGGCGCTGCCGGCGTTCAGCTGGAGGCCATCGTGGACGCCGGGCGTCGGACGGCGGTCAAGACGCGCCACCTCGCGCGCAGCCACTCGACGGACCAACAGGTGCTGCGCGTGGACGAAGAGACGCTCGGCCCCGTGGCCGCCGCGTGCGAGGCGCACCTGCTGCAGGCCGTACGCCGTGCGATCGACGGATGTCGCGCCGTGGTTGTGAGCGACTACGGCAAGGGCGTGCTGACCGACGCGTTGCTGCGGAGCGTCATCGACCTTGCGCGCACGCAGGGCATCCCCTTGATCGTGGATCCCAAGGGCGCAGACTTCACGCGCTACAAGGGCGCTACGTGCATCACGCCTAACCGTGCTGAGGCGCAGCGAGCCACGGGCATTGCTGTGCAGGACCTTGCGAGCGCGGACGCGGCCGGCGCCGTTCTGCTGGAGCAGGCCGGGTTGGAGTTCGCGCTCGTGACGCTCGACCGTGAGGGGATGTACCTCAAGCCGCGCGCGGGCGACGGCGTCCATCTGCCGACCACGCCGCGTGAGGTCTTCGACGTCACGGGCGCGGGCGACATGGTCGTGAGCGTGCTGGGCATGGCCCTCGCCGCGGGCGCGTCGCCGATCGAGGCTGCCGCGCTCGCCAACGTGGCTGCGGGCCTCGAGGTGGAGCACGTCGGGGTCGTCCCGATCACGCGCGACGAGATCGCCGCGCGCCTCGCCGAGGGCATCGAGGGCTTGGCCGCCAAGCACGTCAACCGAGCGGATGTGGCGGCGCTGGCGGAGCGCCACCGCGCGGCACGGCGCCGCCTCGTATTCACCAACGGCTGTTTCGATGTGCTGCACGCCGGCCACGTGCGCTACCTAGCCGAAGCGAAATCGCACGGCGATGTGCTCATCGTTGGGCTCAACTCTGATGCCAGCGTCCAGCGGCTCAAGGGCGCGGGGCGGCCGCTGAACGCGCTCGCGGATCGCATCGAGGTTCTCTCGGCGCTCGCAGCCGTCGATCACGTCGTCGTGTTCGAGGAAGACACGCCGACGGCCCTGGTCGGGCAGGTATTGCCCGACGTGCTCGTCAAGGGCAAGGACTACGAAGGCCGCGTGGTGGAAGGTCGCGAGATCGTCGAGGGGCGCGGCGGGCGCGTCATCCTGGCCGACCTGCATCCGGGCCGCAGCACGACCGGCCTCGTCGACCGAATCCGCGGCGCGTAGCGCGACCTACTCCAAGAGCGGCGCGAGTTGGCGATCGTGCAGGCGGGCTAGGAGCAGTTGCGCGGCGATGGCGCCGCACAGCGCGAGGAACATGTCCCACTGGGTGTCCCAGTGATCGCCTTGGGTGCCGAGGAAGGACTCCGCCGCCTCGGCGGAGATGAGCGCGGTCCACCACTCGAACAACTCGTAGAGCGCGCTGAAGCCGAGGCACGTGGCGGTCACGAGGCAGAACAGCCAGCCACCCCGCCGCAGGGGGCTCGTCCGAAGGAGAAGTTCGCGCATGACCATCGCGGGCACGAAGCCTTGGGCGACGTGTCCGATCCGGTCGTAGTGATTGCGCTCTGCGCTGAGGAGGTCCTGGAGCCACGCACCTAGCGGCGTGCGTAGGTGTACTGCCCGCCGTAGCAGAGGATCACGCCGTGGATCGCGATCAGGACGTAGAGCAGGCGGGTCAGCGGGAAGCGACCGACGGTCGCCCACAGCACGGGCAGCACGAGCAGGACGGGTGCCACCTCGAGCCACCAGGTATGGCGCTCGTAGGGCTTCCAGCCCGACACGACCAGCGCGCCGGCCAGGACGACGGTTGCGACGGTGAGGTCCTTGCGCGCGCGCATCGCCGCAGGATACCGGCCCAACGCGTGCGCGACACCGCTCCAGGTCGTACGATGCGCGCTGAGGAGGCCGGGTGAGCGAACCGCAGTACTACATCGCACAGGGCGAGAAGGTGCAGGGTCCCTTCCCTCTCTCCCGCCGCGTCGTTGGCTGGGCCCAGATGGGGCGTGTGCGCCCCGACATGCTGTTCTCACGCGAGGGTGGGGCCTGGGTGGCCGGGCGCGACTGCCCGGAGATCTTCGGGACCGTGCCTGTACCCGTGGTGCCCGCTCAGCTGGTAAGGCCCGTGAGGGCCGTGCAGCCGGCGCAAGTGGTGCCGGCGGCGGCGGTGGCCCCCGTGGTCTCGCGGGGCGGATCGAGGGGGCTTGCCTCGCGCGGCCGGCGCGACGACGACGGTCCGCGCG
>JAQBWE010000257.1 GCA_027625315.1 Planctomycetota bacterium | reverse complement strand
GGTCGCGGTGCGCGCGGACTGGCTGGAGGCCGAGGTGGACGCGGTCGTGCGCCGGTTCCGGATGCCGGTCGACGTCCGGGAGCGCGTGATCGAGCTGCTTGCCGCCGACGACGGTGAGGACCCCGTGGCCGCGCGCGCACGCCTGGAGGAGCGTCGTCGGCGCCTGGGCAGGGCGTACGCCGACCTCGCCCTCAGCGAGTCCGAGTACGAGGCGCAGCGGCGCACGCTCGACGCCGAGCTCGAGCGCCTCACGGTGCCGGCCGAGCGCGCCGTCACGGCGGCAGAGACGTTCGACGCGCTGCAGAGCGCGTGGGACAAGGCCACGCCGCAGGAGCGCCACACGATCGCGCAGGCGCTGTTCGAGGCGGTCTATGTGGACACGGCGACGAAGGCGATCGCTGACGTGGTCGTCGCGGCGCCCTTCCGGCCATGGCTGTCTGACTGGCGAGGCTGATGGCCGACGACCGCGGGCGCATCACCGAGCTGCCGCTGCTGGAGGCCACGCTGTGGGAGTCGGCGGTGGTGGCGGAGCGGGAGGGCGATCACCACAATGCGGTCACCCTGGCCGCGCTGCTCGATGAGCTCGGCTACGGCGTCCAGTGGGAGACCGCGATGGTGCTCGTTCACCGCGGCACCGGGCAGACGATGCGCCGCGTCGTACACCGCGCCGACGGTTGCTGACGCCGGTCCTAGGACGCGCGGAAAGCCGCCTAGAAGCCCCGTAGCGACGTGCACACTATCGGCTCGGTGCGGAGTGCTCTCGGCCTGTAGTAACGGACGCGATGCGGAGCGCGGTCCGCCGCGATCGGACAGCAACGCGGAGCGTCGCCCCCGGCTGAGCTCGCGGCGCGGGGGAGGCGCCTATCGGTCGTTTGCCGGGTCGCTGACATCAGCTCATGTGCGCGTCCGCCTATACCCGCACCCGGCGCCGCGGGGCGCGCACGGCGACGGTCCTAGTGTCGCCGTCCATCACCCCGTGCCGGATCGCGGAGAACTCGGTCCGGTTGGCTCCGGTGCGGACGATCCGCATCTCAGCCGCTTACTCGTGCCGCTTGTCAGCCCCGCCGGTTGTAGTGCATCCGGAACCCGAGTCGTCGGACGAGATCGGGGTAGGCGCTCGTCAGCCAGCGCTCGATCGCATCCGCGCGGCGGTAGTACGCGAGCGCTTCGAAGAGCAGCAGGTCGAACGCCGCGCTCTCGAGCCAGTCGACCGACTCCGTGTAGCCGGTGACCGCGCGCGCACCTGTGACCCGGCAGAACACCTCCAGATCGGCCTGAGGTACGTCGATGGTGCCGCACGAGCTGAAGTGGATGATCCGTCCCCGCAGTGCCCCGGGGAGCAAGTCGGCCAGCTCGGCGAGTGAAAGCCGTTTTCGCCCGATGTGCACGAACCCGGGACTCCCGTGGAATGCGAAGTAACCGAGGGCGTAGTGCGCGTACTGCTGCTGCGACCATCGCTGGACGTAATCCTGCATCGCGTCAACCGTTGAGACTCGGCGGTGGATGAAGTCCAACTGCCCGATCCGTTCGAGCGTGTCGAGCAGCGGTCCGACGGATCTGCGGTCGGTGAGCCGAGGGCTCCACTCGCCCTCAAGCGCGAAGATCGCCGGTGTTTTCCGCCTGGGCATCAGCGTCCTGCCCTCCAGCCGCAGCGTGTAGTGTCGCCGCGATTCTGGTCGTCCCTAACACGGCGGGCAATCCGCACCGCGGGCCTGGGCGCCTGCGAGCCGGTGAGCGGGCCGCTACGAGGCGGGATCCAGCGTCCACACGCGTACCGAGTAGCTGGGCGTTGGCGCCAGCGCCTGGCGATAGTGGACCTCCCGGATCTGACGATCGTTCTCGTAGAGCGCGACCTGTCGTAGCTCGCCGAGGTGGCTCAGATCGAGCCGTGGCAGCGGGCGGCTCTTGTCCTGCAGCACGTCCCCGGTGCCGCCCAGGTAGTTGGTCGCGTCCCACGGGTCCTGACCCTCGGCCGCGTAAACCACGAGCTCGAGCCCGACCGGTTCGACTGTGAGCTGCCATCCGCCATCTCGCATGGCGAGCCGCGCGGCCTCGAGCAAGGAACGCACGCGCACGGCATGCGAGTGGTTCGGCCCGAGCATCGACATTGCCTCGTTCTTCGCGGGCGGCCACGCGTCGACGGTGAATCGGATCTCACGCACGTCCGCACCTCCCCAGAACCGCCGATTCGTTGTCGCGCTGCCGTGGTGGGCTCACGTAGCTCTCCGTGTCACTACCACGCTTGCGGCTCCGCGGGCGGGAGGTCGTACCCCACCATGAAGAGCGCAGCCTCCAGCGCGCGGAGCCGTTGATCGGGCGGGAGCGCCCCGAAGCAGGCCCGCCCAGCTGCCTCGGTCAGCAGCCATGCCGCCATCAGGTTGCAGCGCGCGTGCTGGCGAGCGTCGGCTCGCAGCATCGGGAACCGCAGTGGGCCGGCGGACGGATTGCGGTTCTTCTGCCAGCCTCCCGGCGCTTGCTTCGGCGTGCCCCAGGCGAAGCGGAGCTCGGAGGGCACCTCCGCAAGCCCGGCTTCTTGGCAATGCAGGCGCACGAGGTAGCCCAGGGCCGCGCCCACGCGCCCGTCATAGATGGGGAACCCGGGCAGCATCAGCGAGTAGATCTTCGTGAACCCGGCGTTCATCAGCTGCACCGCGTCGAGTCGCGCCGTGTCCGCTGATGCGGGGTCGAGCTGCCTGCAGGCGCGAACGAACAGAGGCAGCGCCTCTGCGCCCAGAGCCCGGAGTCGGGCACCGTTGTGAGGGAGGGCCCCGCCCCATCGGAGGACCGCCTCCGCCGCGTCGAGGAAGAGCTCTGCATCGGCCGAATCCACGGCCCGCTGCAGCGACCCCCGCAGTTCTTGGAGGGCGTCACGGTTCTTCGCGAACGTCGTCCCCGTCATGAGGCGCCCGCCGGGCGGGGTCGTCTTGAAGCCCCACTCGTAGCGCTCGTACGCCTCGAACAGGCATGAGCAGTTCCACGGGGCGGCTCTCGGCCGCGTATAGGAATGCGGGAGAGAACCGGGCGTGCAGAGGCGTGGTTCGAGCCAGCCGAGGAATCGGCGCACCGCGGGTGCAGCGAGGTAGCCGTCGCGCTTCACCGACGGATCGGGCCGCAGCCCTGGGGCGAGGAGTGGGCGCCTGCGCGGCGGTAGCC
The DNA here is from genome assembly GCA_027625315.1 of Planctomycetota bacterium. Taxonomy (GTDB): domain Bacteria; phylum Planctomycetota; class PLA2; order PLA2; family JAEUHO01; genus JAHEIK01. The sequence continues at coordinate 1,074 of JAQBWE010000257.1, read as the reverse complement.
CTGACCGCACGTCGGCTGCAACGGTCGAACCGTCGTGTATCCGAGGATGCAGACGCAGCCAGCGCGCCCCATCACCTCGTACGCGTGGCCCGCGTCGGACGTCGCCATGACCGGCCTCCTCGCGCCGAGCCTAGCCGTAGGCCGCCTGCGATGTGCCCAATCGGTAACGTGGTGACATAACTCTCTCGTGGCAGCGGCCCAACGAGAGGGGTGAGCGGTGGGGATCGATGTGTACCTGCGATGGGAGGGGATGACGGATGCTGAGGCGCGTGCACAGCTCACGGGCTTCGCCGTGGATGCCGGTGACGTGGGCTACCTGCGCGAGGCGTACCACGGCGGGCCGTACGCGACGCGGGTGCTGGTCCCCGAGGCTTTCACCGTGCGGGAGATCGGCTACCAGGCCGCCGCGGCGTGCGGGCTCGATGTCGACCGCACCGGCGCCGTGCGCATCCCGGTCGCGATGCTGCGTGCGCGGCTCGCGGATACCGGTGCCGTCGCGATCGCACGCGGGCAGCGCGTGTACGGCCAGCGGCTCACCGCGGACTCGCCCGAGGTCCGGGCCTTTGTCGAGTTCGTCGAGCTGACGGAGCGGCTGGAGCGCGAGGGCCGCGAGCCGCGTGTCCTCGCAAGCTACTGATGGCCACCGTCAGCATCGCGCTCGGCACCGGCGCGGCGCGGTACGACCGGGGACGGATCGCGCGGCGCACGTCCCGCAGTCGCTAGTGTGCGAGCGCCATCACGCGCCCCCTTCCCGGTCGAGCCGACGGCGCACGTCGGCCAGCACCCGCGTCAGCCCGTCCACCGCATCGCGCCGACGCACGAGGTCCGCGCGGTCGAGCACCGCGTCGCCGACGAGCGGCCGGAGCCCGTCCGCCGCCCACGATTCGAGTTCGAGTGGGATCATGCCCTCACCTCCGCCTGAGCAGATCGATCGCCGGGCCGATTACGCGCCGCGAGTCTCCGTGCTCGCAACTCCCTTCGATTCCCCGACCGACCCGATCGGCGATTTCAGCAACCGCCGCCCGATCCGCGCCCTGCTCCATCATCGTGCTCACCAAGTTCGGGTGGCCGCAC